>JARGFH010000088.1 GCA_029210695.1 Acidimicrobiia bacterium | reverse complement strand
GGTCTCCGGCATCACCCACGACTGGCCCGCCGCCAACCAACCTCACCGAAAGCCACTTTTTCGGCAGCCACCTAGGTATCGAGTACCAGGATTAGAACCATGCGTCGCGGGGAACAACGGCGGCCACGATCACCAGAGCCGCCAGGAGGCCGATTCCGGCCATACGAAAGGCTTTGGTGGGGTCACCCTTGCGAGTTCTCATCACGGCCATGTGGGCGACACCGACCGCCAGGATCATCCCCAGCGGATGGATCACCTTGATGAAGAAATCCTGGTCCCACCCTTTGTTGCCGATCCACAGCGCAATGCCGAGCGCAATTTGGAGATCGAACAAGATCGTCGCCAGTGTGAACGGCCGTTCGGCGTCCTTCGACCAGATGGCACCTTGCCCCGATCGGACCAGTCCGAGGATCCCGACGCCGAGCAGGACTGCCAGCACGATCCAGCGATAACCCGAATGAGTTTGTAGGAGAACATCCATGCAGGACACCCTACAACAGCAGAAGGTGTCGGGATCCACCTCCCGTCAGGCCACCGAGATCATCGCTACCGCCGTTATCGCCAGTACCAATCCGATGAGTTGAACCGGACGAAGCCGTTCGTGGAGGACGAAGCGAGCAAGGAGCACGGTAACGGCCGGATAGAGGGCGGCCAGCGCAGATACGATGACGAGCATTCCTCCGTTGAAGGCCGCCAGAACAAACACGTTGGCGGTGATGTCGAGAACGCCCGCTGCCGAACTGGGGGCGACGCCACCGGGAGTCGCGGCCGGCCGAAGGAGCAGAAGGAGCACGACAACGATGCCGGTGGAAGTGGACCTGGCCGCCACCAGCGGCCACATTCCCGCCGCCGCATCAACCTGCGACAGAAGAACGAAGAAGAAACCGAAGCCGCCGCCGGCTACCACCGCGCCGATCAGTGATTTCCTCATCGCCGCCGGGTGCTTGATCCAGCCGGTCGAATCACCTGCGCTCACCAACACGATCGCTCCAAGGGTGGCGACCACGCCGAGGGCCGCCGATGGTGCCGGCCGTTCTCCAATCACCAGACCGACGACCACGGGGATAGCTGCGCCGACGGCCGCCGTCACGGGCGCAACCACTCCCATCGTCCCAATTGCGAGGCTCCAGTAGAAGAACCCGAGGCCGACCAGGCCGGCCGAACCCGCCGCTGCTCCCCACCAGAGGTCGCTGAGACCTGGCGAACCACCTCCGATCAGGGCAACGCCCAGCACGACCGCCAATCCGACTGAATGAGCGACGGCGAGAACACGGAGCACGTGGCGTCGCTTCGTGGCGAAGCCCCCCAGGAAGTCCGCCACCCCGTACGCCATCGCCGACGTCAGCGCCAAGAGCTCCGTCAATGCTCAACCAGACAGGTGTTGCCGCAGCCAGCGGATGTCGGCCGCTTGATCCTCCGGCTCGCCGGGAGTCTCCACAACGACCGGCGCGGCGGCTTGCCTGACGACGCTCAGAATGAGTTCGGGGGGGATCTCTCCTGCACCGAGATTGGCGTGGCGATCGCGCCTCGAGTCGAACGGGTCGCGCGAATCGTTGCAGTGAACGAGGTCGATCCTCCCCGTTGCCGCCAGCACCCGCTCCACAATCCCGTCGAGGTCCTGGCCCGACGCCCAGGCGTGGCACGTGTCGAGGCAAAAACCGACGTCGAGGTCGCCGATGACCTGCCAGAGGCGCCCGATGACTTCAACCTCCCGGCCGATCGCGTTCTCACCGCCGGCAGTGTTCTCGATCAGAATCGGGACCGAGGTCTCGAAGCTCTCCAGCGCCTTCCTCCACCGATCGAACCCGACCTCGAGCGGGTCGTCCGAACCGGTTAGGTGCCCAGCGTGAACGATCACTCCGGCGGCACCGATCTCCTCGGCAGCCGCACAGGTATCGGCGAGGATCTTGCGACTGGGAATCCGTACGCGGTTGTTCGGCGACGCCACGTTGATGAGATACGGAGCGTGCACATAGATGGGCAGGCTCGAGGCGCGGAGGTCGGCGGCATCTTCACGGGGAAGTGGTTTCTTCCAAGATTGCGGGTTGCTGAGGAAGACCTGAACACAGCCGGCTTCCCGCGCAACCGCGGCCGCCAGCGGGTCAGATCCGCGCACGTGGACTCCAACGAGCATGTCGCGCACCTTAGCGGTCGGGACGAGACCGGCCGGAGTCGAGTTCATGGAGCGCCGCCTCGACCACCTGGGCCGACTGCTCCCAGTCTTCGGTCAACACGATCAAGGTGGCCTCACCTTGCCATCGTGCTGCCCATGGATTACCTGGAAGACCCACGCGATCCGTCAGTTCCAGAACCAGCGCCGGGACTGCGGTGCCGGCATCGTCGACTACCACGGCCGACCAACCCGTGATCATCTCCCATGGAATCTCGACAAGTGACCGGAACGGACCGCGCAGGGCCCAGCGCGTGGTGGCTTCGTCCGCGATGAGGGTCGGTCGCGGGCGGAGGAGTTCCTTCAGCCCCACAACGACCAGCACGAGTCCAAACAGGAGGAAAAGGATTGCCCACAGCGTATCGCGAGCTTCAAAGGCATCCGGGGTCCGATCTTCGTAGACGAGCGTCACTAGCCAGTTCAGGATGCGACGCCGGGCGAGAAAATCGGCCCCGACGACAACAAACGGCACGCCGGCCAAAGCAAATAGCCACATCCGGATGGGTGAGCGTCCGACCCGGACCGTAGTCATGGACCCTCCACGCCGAGATCGGCCGGCAATACCAGCGCGACGAACGGGACGCCGAGTTCCGAACATCTGCGTTCTGCTTGTCCCCCACTGCGATCAACCAGGCAGATTGCCTGCGCCACTCGGAGTCCACCTTCGATCATGACGTCGATCGATTCGATCAGCGCCGTTCCCGTGGTCACCGTGTCATCGAGCGCGACAACGACGTCGCCCTCGACGACCGGCCCGACCAAGCGGCCGCCGACACCATGATCCTTTGCCTCTTTACGAACGGAGAAGGCACGGAGGGGCCGTCCGGTTTCTGCTGCGACGACGGCGGTGGCGACCGCAATGGGATCCGCTCCCATGGTCATACCACCCACCGCGGTCACCTCGTTGGCGAGTCGCTCCAACACGGCCGCGCCGACCAGGCGCGCACCGCCACCATCGAAGGTGGTCTGCCGGGCATCGATATACCAAGATGACACCTGCCCCGAACGCAGGGTGTACGGCCCATCGGTGCGCACCGCATTGCCTCGCAGGTGGTCTATCAGGTTTCCAAAAAAACCGCTCAAGTCACCGCTCTCCGTGGCCGATAGTGGACACATAACACGAATCCGCCTCCCGTGTTAGCCCGACCATAGCGACCGCCCCGGCCCAGGGCGGTCGCTTCAGTTAACGAGCCATCTCGTGTCCTGCACCTGATCCGTTTCCTGAATGCGATGCCGGTACCTATTTGCCGAACCGGCGTTCCCGGCGTGCGAAATCCCTCAGAGAGCGTAGGAGATCAACGCGACGGAAAGCCGGCCAGTAGACGTCCACGAAGACGTACTCGGCGTACGCACTCTGCCACAACAGGAACCCCGACAGCCTCGCCTCCCCGGAGGTACGGATGACCAGATCGGGGTCCGGCAGGTCGGCTGTGTACAGATGGGCCTGGACGGCGTCGATGTCGATGTGGTCTGCGATGTCTGATGCTTGCACACCGTCGGCGGCGAGGTCCGAGACCAATTCTCGAACGGCGTCCACGATCTCCTGCCTGCCTCCATAACCGACCGCCATGGTGAGACGGCGCGTGCCCTCCGCGCAGCGTTCCTCGAGCGCTTTGGCCGCGGCCACGAGTTCCGCCGGGAGAAGGTCGAGGCTACCGATGAACCGAACAGCCATTTCCTGTTCGACGGCACGGGAAGGGAGTCGCTCGAACAGCTCAATCAGGACTTCGAAGTAGGGCTCGAGCTCAGCCGGCGGTCGCTGCAGGTTGTGAGTCGAGAGCAACCACCCGGTGATGGCCGGCACCTGAAGATGATGTGCCCAGCCGAGGAACTCCTCAAACTTCTCCATGCCTACTCGATAACTAGCCGCGTAATCGGGAAGTCCCTCACTGCGGGCGTAACGGCGGTGTCCGTCCAGGATGATGCCGATGTGGCGGGGGACAACGCCCGGATAGAGATCGCGTTCGAGGCGTCCTTCATACAACCGGTACAGCGGTTTGAGAATTCGATCTCGGCTGGCCATGGCGTGTCCCATCGTACCGGCTAGACCGGCGTCGAGCAGCGGCCGGAGGGATCAGATCGCGGGATGGTCTTTCCGATTCGCTTTGCGCGGCTCAAGTCAGGAAGGGAAGCCGGCTCGCTTCCCCGCACACTGCTTCAACGGCTTCTAGATCGACCGGCACAGCTGCCGTCAGGTTCTCGTTGCCGGAAGTTGTTATCAAGATGTCGTCTTCAATGCGAACCCCGATGCCGCGGAACTCCTCGGGGATCGGGTGCTCGATCGACCCGGCCTTGTCGAGCTCCTCAGCTTCGAGCGCCTTTGCCTTCTGCAACCCGAGCTTGAGCCGACGCTCCGTCCACTTGTCGAGGTCGTACTCAGCAAGGTGGAACGTGGCTACGTCCTGGTCGCTTCGCACATAGAGGCCGGGCTCCACCGTGAAGGTCATCCCGGGTTCGAGACGTCGGTGTTCTCCGTCGAGCATGTATGTTCCGGCATCATGCACGTCCATGCCCAGCCAGTGACCGGTTCCGTGCATGAAGAACTCCCGGTAGTGATGCATGGTGATCGATTCGTCGACGCCGGCGGGCAGCAACCCCAGCTCTACCAGACCCTCGACGATCACCCGCCTCGCCGTCTCGTGAATGCCGCGCATCGTGGCGCCGGGCAAAGCAGCCGCAATTCCTGCCCGTTCGGCGGCCAGGACGACCTCGTACACCGCTCGTTGCGGGCCGGTGAACCGTCCGTTCACGGGAAACGTTCTCGTGATGTCTGCTGAGAAATACCCACACTCGGCGGCGGCGTCGATCAACACCAGATCGCCATCTTCCATCCGACGATCGTTTTCGGTGTAGTGCAACACGGTGGCGTTCGTGCCTGAAGCGACAATCGACGGGTAACCGTTCCGCATCGAGCCGTGCTGACGGAACACATACTCCATCGCCGACTGAACCTGATACTCGAAGCGGCCCGGAGACGAGAACCGCATTGCTTCGAGGTGGCCGGCCGCACTGACGTTGCACGCCTCCCGGAGCAGCTCGAGGTCGGCCTCCGACTTCTGCAACCGCAGCTCGCCGACAATCGAGGTCGGATCGGTGATCGTGAACGGCACCCGGTACCCGAATCGTTCATGAAGAGATGGGAGCTTCTTCAGTAGCTCCGACATGCGGCCGTCGAGTCGCCCGCCCCACCGGTAGTACATCTCGGAGTGACCGATCAGGCGATCCAGCAGGACTGATTCGAGATCGTCGATCGGGTAGGCGTCATCGGCGCCAAACCGTTCCATGGCGCCCTGGACTCCGGCCCGGTAGCCGTTCCAGGTTTCCATCTCGCGGTCTCGAGGTCGGACGAACAACGTGAAACGATCGGCATCCAGCACGACCACCGCATCGGGTTCTGGAAAGCCGGTGAGGAAGTAGAAATCTGAGTCCTGTCGGAACTCGTGGTCGACGTCATCGTTGCGTGGTTGTTCGTGGCCGGCAGGAATCACTGCGACAGCGTCGCCCAGGTCGGCGAGAAACCGGCGGCGGTGATCAGCGTAGGTGTTGGCGGGCTTGGTCATGGTGCAAGGCTACCGGGCCTGCCAGAGTCACCGGTCGGCGGCAGCCAGGGTGACGATGATCGGAAGATGGTCGGACCCGAGATCGGGGCCGACCGAGCGGGCAACGGTGGTCAGGTACTCGTTGTGCAGCAGGTGGTCGATGGGAAGCATGAAGGGCCCGCTCCCCGCCGGATAGCTCGGCTGCCACCCGAAGCCGTTCATCGAGTTCGTCAATCCCTCCCCAAGGGGTCGGAACGCAGCCGACCAGGGCGTCGAGTTCAAGTCGCCGGTCACGATCAACGGGCCATCGACGTCGTCGGCGTACGCCGCAATCGTGGTGAGTTGGGCGTCGCGTTCCGCGGACCGGCGGCCCGACATCGGGGGAAATGGATGAGCGCCGAGAATGACGGCCTCGACATCGCCGAAGGGAACAACCACCTCGATCGACGATCGTTCACCCGTCTCGAGTAACCGAACCCGGGCCGGGTCCCTCGTGAGCACGAGACCACCGATGGTCGTGCCTTCCTGAAGGGGTTCCGATTGGAAATATGGAAGTCCTGCGGCTGTGAACTCGTCTCTCCACGGTTGGCTGGTCTCCCACAGGAATACGACATCGGCATCGAGATCGCCCACCCACTGAATCACCGCGTCACGATCAGGGTTTCGTACCTGAACGTTGAAGCTGACAACCGTCAGCACCGGCCCGCCGGCGACGCTCTCAGCGGGCTTGTCCAGGAATAGGGGCGCCACGACCACACCATTGGCGATTGCGATCAGGACGACCACTACGGCCGGTCTGCCGCGGCCGACCAGCGCCAGTCCGCCTGCCGTCGCAGCCAGCAGAACCGAATACTGCAGGCGAGGATGCGCCAGGAGGTCGAAGACCCACCAGAACTCGCCGAGCAACCCGAGCGCAGCTGCCACGCTCAATCCCGTTGCGGCCGCCAGCAGGAGCCGGGTTACGCCGCGCCGCAGCGCAACCCCCAACAGATCAGAGGGCGGCGTACCAGCCGGCAATGGCCGACCCGATCGCGTCGGGGGAGTCTTCCTGGATGAAATGCAGGCCCGGGACCGTCACCTCGGTCTGGTTGGGCCAGGCCCGGCAGAGTTCTCGCTGACGGCCGGTGAGGATGGAACCAGGTTCGGCGTTGATGAACAGCTTGGGCAGGTCGGCGCCTGCCAGCCATTCGGAGTAGGCGGCGACTACCGCGTGAACCTCCGCCGGTTCGCCGTCGATCGGGATCTGCCTCGGCCAGGTGAGCGTAGGTCTCCTCGCTTCACCGGCCTCCAGGAACGGCCTGCGGTATTCCTTCATCTCGATGTCGGTGAGGTCGCGCAGGATCGAACCGGGGAGAATCCGCTCGACGAAGACGTTCTTGGTGAGGACGATCTCCTCGCCCGCGGCGGACCGCATGGCCTTGAAGATCTGGGTGGCGTCGGCCGGCCAATCATCCCACGAGACCGGTGCCACGATGGCTTCCATGTAGGCGATGCCCTTCAGCGCGTCACGGTGACGGTTGGCCCAGTCGAAGCCGAGGCCGGAACCCCAGTCGTGGACGACGAGGGTGACGTTGGCCTTCACGCCGAGCTCGATCAGAAAGGCATCGAGGTGCATCCGGTGCGCGGCGAACGTATACGCATTGGGGCCACCCGGATACAGTTTCTCACTGTCACCCATCCCGATGAGATCCGGTGCGATCAGGCGGCCCTGTTTCTCGAGGTGCGGCATGACGTTGCGCCACAGATACGATGATGTCGGGTTGCCGTGGAGAAAGACGATGGGATCGCCCTTGCCCGCCTCGACATACGCCATGCGGTGGCCGAGGACGGTCTCGAACTTCTTCTTCCACTTCATGCGCATCTCCTCAGTCTCAGGATCGCAACATAGCGCGCCGGGCGATCAAATACATCGGCCCCAGCCACCGCAACCCGCAATTCGAGGCCCGCGACTCGCGACCCGCTACTCATATACTCCCCCACTGGCGAGGAGACCTCATCGAACTGGGCCCGGAACTCATCCTGACCATGTGGGCCGCCGGCATTGCCATCGGCGCCATTCCGATCGCACTGTGGCGTATCGTCGGATCGGGATTCCATTGGCTCATCGCCGGATCGTCGGCCCTGATGGGAGCCGGCGCCCTCGTCTTCGGGGTGGCGCCGGGAACACTGGTGGGACTGCTGTCTCTAGTTGCCGCTGCCTCACTTGTTCGTCGACCGATCTGGATGGCCCTGGCGTTCGGCGCCGCAGCCGCCGGATTTTTTGCCACGGCGATCGCATCAGGAGGTGTACTTCTGACCGTCACGGGAGCCGTCACCCTCGGGGCAGTAACCGACGAGATGTTGCTCGGGCACTGGTACCTGATCGATCCCAGACTCCCCCGTTGGGCACTTAAATCACTCGACGGGGCCGCCTCGGTCGGACTCCTCGCCGACGCCGGAATCCTCGCCTCCAGGGGTGCCCTGACCTGGGAATCGGACATCCAGGTCGTCGGTTGGGCGTTTGTCGGATTGGTGGTGATGAGCGCACTGCTGATGGCCGGCGTGTGGGGTGCCCTCCGGGAACGCGGGTACAGCGGGGTCATGGCTGCCACGGGCCTCTCATACCTGGCCGTCCTCACCGTTGTTGGTGCAACGATCAGCGGTCGGTCACTGCTGGGTGACGGATCTTCACTCCTTTCGGGATAACATCCGTCTCAGTGCGTATCTACACCAAGAAGGGCGACGACGGCACCACGGGTCTGTTTTACGGTGGCCGCGTCTGGAAGAACGATATGGCGCCGGAGGCCTACGGAGCCGTCGACGAGGCGGTCGCCGTGCTGGCCGTAGCCCGAGCAGCGGCTACCGACGACCTCGCCGCTCGCCTGCTGCAACTCCAGCGTGAGTTGTTCGTCGTGGCTGCCGAACTGGCGACTGCTCCTGAGAACCGTCACAAACTCGAGGACGGAGTCAGCCGCACCACCCAAGGCATGGTCGAGCAACTCGAGCTATGGATCGACGAGGTAGTCAACGAGATCGGGCAGCCGACGGAGTTCCTCGTCCCGGGCGGGGCACCGCTGCCCGCTGCCCTCGATCACGCCCGGGCCGTGGTGAGGCGTGCCGAGCGGCGCTGTGTCTCCTACGCACGCGCCGGAGGCCTCGACGCAAGCGCGGTGATCCCGTATCTCAATCGCCTGGCCGATTATCTCTACACCCTCGTGCGGGCCACCGAATCCGAGTGGCAACCGTCCCGACCCCAACAGGAGCAGTAATGGTCGATTTCGCAGCAGGTACTTCACTCGTCGCGGCTGAGGGGAAACTCCTCGCCGTTCCCGTCTTCAGCGATCGCACCTGGGGGCCCGGCGCCGACGTGGCGGTCGCCGCGATAGGGCACGGCCTGGAGGCCCAGCTCGATCTGATCGACTTCAGCGGCAAGCTGGGCCAGGTCGCCATCATCTCGGGATCGACCGGCGCACCCTTCTCCTCATATGCCTTCGTCGGTCTTGGTGAGGAAGCGGATATGGAGACGGTTCGCCAAGCAGCCGGATGGCTGGCCCGCTCAGCCTCCCGCCTGGACCAGGTGTCGACCACACTCCACCTCGTGGACGTCGACGGTGCCGCTCGCGCCGTGGCGGAGGGTTTTCTCCTGGCGCTGTACCGCTTCGATAAGTACCGGTCGGAGTCGGAACCGGCCCGAATCGAGACGCTCTCCTTCGTCGGCGATGACAGTGACACAGCGGCCGAGGCGGCGGAAGCGGCCCGGCCGGGCGTTCTGGGAGCGATGCTGGCTCGCGACCTCATCAACGAGCCTGCCAACGGCAAGTCCCCGGAGACGCTGGCGGGGATCGCCGCCGCGATTGCTGAAGAGCATTCCCTGCGTATCCGGATCTACCAACCGGATGAGTTCTCCGATGAGCGATTCGGAGCGCTCGCCGGCGTCGCCGCAGGAGCCCACAACCCGGCCCGGATGGTGGAGATGTGGTACGAGCCGGAGAATCCAAGAGCCTTCCTCGCCCTGGTTGGAAAGGGAATCGTCTTCGACTCCGGCGGCCTCTCGCTGAAGCCGGCGGCCTCAATGGAGGACATGAAGACCGACATGTCGGGTGCCGCCGTGGTGTTCGGAACCATGCAGGCCATCGCCGCGCTGGGACTGCCAATCAAGGTCCTTGGCATCACCCCCATCACCGAAAACATGCCGGGCGGCGGCGCCACCCGGCCCGGAGATGTGCTCGTACCAAGGAACGGCACATCGATCGAAGTACTGAACACCGACGCTGAGGGCAGGCTGGTCCTCGCCGACGGGCTTTCACTGGCCGCCGAACACGAACCCGACCTGATGGTCGACATTGCGACACTGACCGGAGCCTGCCACGTCGCGCTCGGCGACAAGATTGCCGGGCTGTGGTCGAACGATCAAGAGGCAGCCGACCAGGTGCTCAGGGCGGCCGCCCGCACCGGGGAACGGTTCTGGCATATGCCCCTAGCGGCCGACTATCGCAAGGCGATGGACTCCGACATCGCCGACATCAAGAACATCTCCGGGGGCCGCTACGGCGGAGCCATCCACGCCGCCTTGTTTCTCCAGGAATACGTCGGGGAGAACCGCTGGGTCCACCTCGACATCGCCGGACCGGCCAGGTGGACCGAGGAGGAGCATTACTTCCGCAAGGGCGGGTCGGGCTTCGCGGTACGGACGCTCGTCGCCCTGGCGGAGGATATGGCGAGCTAGCCGCGGGTCGCGGGTCGGCTTGGGGCTCACCGCGCCAGTGCCTGACGGCTCAGCAGGCCAATCGACACAAGGCCAAGCGTACCGTTGACGGCTCGGGCCTCCAGGGGTAGCGGTGTACCGCCAACGGTCACGAGATCGCGAAAACACTACCCAACACCCAGTCCGAAATCTTTGCTATGTTCGACAGAAGGAGGCGTGAAGGGGGACTTCTTGCCACCGCAGGTGCCCCGGGTTCGGGCGACCCGGGTTGGGCAACATCGGACGCGAAGCCTGGTTGCGTTCCTGGCGAAGGGACCGCCGCCGGGCCGGCATCGTGCAGCCCTTCCCGTTTGGTACCGCATCGTTCCCGCGATTGTCTTCTTCACCGCCGTCGGACCAGCCGTAGCGTCGATGGTTCCGAACGAGCCTGCAGTTCAACCGACGGAGGTCGAGGCGATCGATTCGACCGCTCCGGAGACTGACGCCGGGACCACCCCGGATGAGGTGTATCTGACTCTTTGATATAGGTCGCCGGGTTCCTAACCCAATTCATGGTCGGGTCCGGGGCGGGTTGTTT
>JARGFH010000087.1 GCA_029210695.1 Acidimicrobiia bacterium | reverse complement strand
GATGTCGCTCGGGCCGGGCTGCTCTCTGACATCGAGACATTGCATCTTGATCGCGGATACGACTATCCCAAGATCCGCCGTCAACTGGCCGAGCTCGGACTCGATGACGTGGTCATTCAACGCCGGAACCAGGCGAAGGTCGACGGGAAGAAACCGCCCCTCACGCTCGGACTGAGATGGATCGTTGAAGCCACCAACAGCTGGCTATCGAACTACGGGCAGCTACGCCGAAACACCGATCGACGGACCCGACACCGACACGCCCAACTCTGTCTCGTGGCCACCATCCTCATCACCGCACGACTCATCGACTACCGCGATAGATGGAGCCCCGAATCAGTCCCTATCCGCTGAGCCCCTTAGCCCGGTTTTCTGTTCCGTTACTACTCACACCCCAAGTTCCCCCACGACCGCTTACCGGCCCCGCTAGTAGAAGAAGCTCGCACGGGGATCTCACCGATGATCAGAGAACCCCAACTCTCGCCTTCACGGTGAACTCACTAAGCCATAGGCTTCCCGGGCAAGCTCGACGGCTTCCTCGAGAGCCGCATCGGTGTTGAGGCGAATGCGAACCTGGTACGCGTCCTTGGCGGCGCCGGGCTCAGCGTGGCTACGCCCATCCGCGCTGGACCTCAGCAAGCGCAACGCGACGCTCCCGTTTGAGGGTGTGACGTAGGCGAACGCTCCATACCGGTGGTTACGGTGCCGCAGCATCAAGTACGGGCCGAACCCATCCTCGGAACTGCTACTGCGACCCGGTAGGGCTTCAACGTTGCCGAAGGCCCGAGTCCGCCGAGTGAAGTCCTCGACCAACCGAAGCGTGGTGTTGCCCGCCCCGCGTCGACGAATGAACTCATCGGCGATCGCCGACTCCCTCTCAGTGGAGGGGTCCGGGCTCATTTCGGCTTCTCCAAGCCTGTCGAGCGCGTCAGTGTTGTTCCCGGGCGATTCAACTGTGAGCCCTGGACGCGGCCAGGTTGCCACGATCGCGTTCGCCAGGACCATCCCACGCTCCTCAATAGCGTCGTCACTCCATGCTTCGGGGAGCTGACGGTTGAGGCTCAGGGCACTGTGTTGCAGGATCGCCTTGCGTTTCTCGCCCCATGGACCATTGGAGATGCTGCTGTTCAGCTTCTGTGTCGCGAGGGTCAGGTTGCCGAGTGTGTTGATCAGTAGCTCGCGTCGGCTTTCGGCGTCTGGATTATTGGGTAGTGGCCAATGCTGCTGCCAGCTCTGCGGCATCAGGTGTTCGATCGTGAGCTTCCCCTGAACCTTGATCGGCTCGGACAGCGAATCTCTCAATGCCTGATGGTTGAGCTCTTTGAGGACAAGCTCGATACGATCCTGGCGTAGTGATCCGTACATCCGTCCACCTGCGACAGCGGAGCGGACGTCGTCGTCGGTAGGCCAGCGGACCGCGTCACCCGTGGCGGCGAGTAGTCGTGCCCGTATCGTCGCCGTGGCCGCGCTTGGGTTTTCCTTGACGCCGTTGAGAAGCGTCAGGAAGAGGCGGTTGTAGTTGCGTGTGGTCAGCTTGCACAAGAGCCTTCGGATCAGGAACGACTCGAGGTCGCGCAAGATCGTGTGGCGGTCGGCGGGTGTCAGGGCGTCCTCAGGCACTCCGAAGAGCCACAACAGCAACGGGTAGGCAGTCGTCAACTCGAGCGTGTTCAGACGGCTCATGAAGGCGCCATCGAGGCTGTCTCCCTCCAATGTCTCGATGCGCTCGAAGACTTCGCCGTAGCGGTCGATGCTGGCGAGCACAGCCCGGATGTCTTGGGCTGAGTCGTCCAGCCAGGTCCGGAACCGACTGAATAGCTGCGAGCTGCGGACCTCTCGCTCGGCCTGCATCGTGAGGTAGTAACCCATGAAGGCATCAATACGGGACCGCAACAGGCGCCCTTGGCTGATCTCCTCTCTCCACCGGTCGTCGACGAAGCGGGCCCAGTGGCGGTCGTGCAGGTCCTCAACATCGTGGCCGGACTGCTTGGCCCGGTTGAGCAGATCGTTCTTGATCAGGTCAGCCGCCTCGAGGGGGGTGCCTCGCGCGTTGAGCGTCTCGAAGATGACCTGGGCGTTGTCCCGGTCATCCAGATCGATTACCACGACCCTGAGCCCACGAGCGAGGACATTGACGAGGTCCCCGAGGAGATCTGTACCGTTTCGATCTGTGCTCTCCAGCCAGGCTCGGATGGCGCTGCGGAAGTACCAATAGGCGTCCAACAGTTTGGAATCGATGCTCGAGACTCCCGCATCGGCGAGCGCAGCCTGGAATCCGGTCCGGTCAGACCTCGTTGGTAGAACCTTGAGTGTATCCTCAGCGTTCGAAATGACGTACTCGCTGTTGGCGACCAACTGGCTGAGTCGGCCCTGCAACCTCTCCTCGCCCGTCTCCTTTGAGACATCGCGAACCGCCGCAAGAAGAAGCTGAAGCGTGACAAGTCGTTGTTGGCCGTCGACGACCTGCCGCTCATCCACAGCCCCTACCGAGGTTGGCTGCTGATCAAGCACGATGGCGCCAAGGAAGTGGGGGTGCTCCTCTCCGCCACCGTCCGCTCCGTCTCGCACCACGGCTTGGATATCCCTCCACAGCGGCTCCCAGTGCTCCTCCTCGGTCCATACATACGGACGCTGGAAGACCGGGACAACATACTGGATGTTCTGGACGAATAGTCTGGTGAGGTCGAGTGTGTCAGCTCTCATGCGTACCCAATCGTCGTTCTCTTTACATCAGTGGTAGCAGCCCGGTGCGCCGCGTCATCGGCGACGCGATCGACCGACTTCCCCGATTTCAGGCTACCCAAGAACCGTACCGTTGCGCTTTGGCGGGTCCGGAACGAAGTGAATGCCCGGCCACGACCTGTCCCGAGTATGGGCGGGTCGGGTCTCGTCGCAAGCAATCGGAACCGCCCTTCAACCGCCTGAAGGGGACAAGTTCCCCGCTATGGATCTCAAAGAGCGGCAAATAGTCCTCCGGAGATCAGAGCGTAGCGATGGGATGAATCCCGGCAGGCATCTGAGAGGGGCGGCGCCGACATCGCGCGTCCACCGGACAGGTGTCCCAGACACGGAACAAGCCCGCTCTGCAGTCTCACAGCGGGAACTGCTTGAGTTCGACGATGCGGGCTTCCGGGGCAGAGCCTGCCATAAGGTCCCTGGTTCCCGGGTGGCACGTGAGGAGGACCACCTGATGCTGCTCTGCCAACTCGGATATGACACCTGCCACGCTCGCCGCACGCTCCGGATCGAAGTTCACGAGAACATCGTCCATCACCAGCGGAAGCTTGACTCCCCGACCAGCGAACTCTTCTGCCAGCGCGAAGCGAAGACACAGGTAGAGCTGCTGCACGGTCCCGGTGCTGAGATCGACGATGTCGATCGGGTCGCTCGCCCGGCTCATGACTTTCAAGTCGCTCTCTGTAGAGAGGAGCTCTGGGTAGCGCCCATCGGTGATCCTGTTGAAGAGTTCGGCAGCGCGCTCCACGACCTTTGGCTGGTGCTTCCGTTCGAACCTCGCCAGCGTCGCATCAATGAGGGCTCGTGCCGTTGCGACTCGGGCCCACTCGGCAGTCGCCTCTGCCAACTCCACCCTTTGGGCCTCGACGACGAGCGCCAGCTTTGCTACCTCGGTCGATCCCGCGATAGCCGCTGCCGCGGTCTTGAGGTCTTGGTGGTGCCTGACCGCCACTTCGTGCTCCTGCTCCAGCTCCTCGACCAGTGCGCTGGCCTCGTCATAGCTCGACTGCCATCGCGAGAGGTCCCCGGTAGTGAGCTCCTCCTTCATGAGCTCCCCGCCCTCGCCCCCACCGATTGCCGTCTCGATCAGTCGAGAGAGCTTTGCAGCGTCCGCCTCGAGTTCCGCCCTGCGCTTCAGCTTCCCGATCGCTTCGTCAAGTGCCGCAGCATCGGCAACACCCACCTCGGCAAGTACTCGATCGCGGATAGCCTCGGCATTCGCCAGGTCGGCTTCTGCCTCCTCGAGGTCCTCTCGCGCCCCACCAATACCCTTCTTGAGACCGACAATCGACTCTCGCTTCTTCTCGTCCTCCAGGATGTCTTGGTAGAGCGCCTCAACAGCAGCCATCAAGCCCGAGTCGATCAGGTCATCATCTCTCTCAGCGGCCTTCAGTGTCTCCGTTGCCGACTGCTCAAACCACTTGATGCGCTGACGCACATCACTCGCTTCGGACCTGGCCTCGCTCTCCTGTCTGATCAGCTCTCTTGTGCCGGCGATTGCCGGCACAAGATCCATGACCACCTCCGGCTTCAGCGGCTCGGCGATGCCCTGTTCCGTCCTCCAGTCATCCCACGTCGATCCGAGCTGTCTGCGACCAGAGCGCTGCTCCTCTAACTCTCTGGTCGCGGCCTCGATCTGCTCGCGAAGTTTCCGCTCCTTTGTTCGCTCTCCGTCTACGAGGTTGGCGAGAGCGTCGGCGGCACTGCGGTCTATTCGCTGGAGCGTGATCGCAGCCAATCGTTCCTCAATCTGAGAGGCGTTCGGAATCTCAGCGAACCCGAGTTCGGCGGCTAGGTCACGTGCCTCGGACTGAGCGGCCTCGAGCTCGCGTCTTGGGGCATCTCCGGCGGTGGGTCGCTCCGATCTTGTCCCACTGGCCGTATCGCCTCCGGCAGTACGGGCCGCCCGCCTCCATAGGACGATGCCAACACCAGATGCGACAGCGAGCACGAGCAGCAGGACCGCTGACAGGAACTCGTTGGCGACCCCCGCAACGACCCCGGCGCCACCCAAAACGACGGGCACCGCGAAGAGGATGCTTGGCGGCACACCTGCCCCGGTCGGACGGCCCACACTCTCGAGGACTTCCTGCACAGCGGCAACTCGTTCGTCGTCCGCTCGGACACGCTCGCGAAGCTTCCCGACCTCCTCGCCGAGCACGCGCATCTTCCTGGTCTTCGATTCGGCTGCCTCGATCTCCTCCGCGGACGGTGTTGTTGCGTACTCCGCGAGCTTCTGTTCGTGGTCACGGCGCTCGGTTGTCGCCTCTTCCAGCCCTCCCTCGAGACCGGCGACGCGTCCGACACCATTAGCAATGGCCTTGTCGGCCTCGCTCAACTGGTCCCGCCATTCGACAAGCTTCCCCTTGATCGGGATTGACGTGTCGAAGGCCTCGACACGGTCCTTGTCCCAACCCGGTCCCAGTTCTGTCAAGGATCGCGATACGTCTGTTTGGAGGTTCTCAATCCTGGTCTCAAGGGTGCCGAGCCGAGTTCGATCCGTGTCGTAGCGTCGGATTTCCGCGTGCAGCTTCTTGGCTTGCGCGGCCGCCGGAGGAAGCAGATCATCAACATTGACCTTGTTGAACCGAGACTGCTGTCTGTCATGACTGTCCTTCCTCTCTCGAACGGCAACGTTCCTCTCGCCGATCTCCCGCTCCGCGTCCCGGAGGCGAGCCTCCGACGCCAACTCAACGCCGTCCGGCACCTGGAGGGACTCGGCTTCCCGCTCCGCCGCAAGCCGATCAGACCACTGTGGCCAGATCTCGATCAACGTCTCGTACCGCTTCGCTTCTTGCCGCTTCTCGCGCAGATCTGCCGAGATGCTCTCGACAGCGCCAATCGCCTCGTCGAGATCGCGCGTCGCTTGCTCGTAGGACTTCGCCTGACCCTGGAGAGCCTGTAGGCCCCCGTGCACGTCCTCGAGCTTCCTGCGAAGGTCGGTGATCGTTGAATCGGATCGCGGCCGAAACAGTTCCTTCTCTCTCGACTCCAGCTGATTGATGATCTCTCGTGCCGATGGCCCGCCACCGAACGTTGGGGTAGCGAAGATGCGCTCGCGTACGGAGTCGCCCTCAAGTGCCTTGAGGTCTTCGAGCTCTTTCAGCCCAAATGCGAACACGTTCTGGAAGAGTGTGCGGTCAGCGTTGCCGAGCAGGTCCTTGATGGCCTCCTGACCCCCGATCCCGCCACCCGGGTACCGCACCATCGGTACCTTCCCGGCCTTGGTTCGCTCGATGATGTACTCACTGTCGCCGTCTCGTAGGAAGAGCTTGCCTCCGTGGTTGCCCCCGACAAGCGGTTCGTGGTGAGGACCCTTTGATCTGCCGTCCGGGAAGCCGAAGAGGATGCTGAGGACATAGTTGACAAGCGTCGACTTCCCGGCCTCGTTCGGGCCGCAGAGGACGGTCAATCCGGACGGCAGATCGTTCAGCCTGTAGTCGGCGAACATACCGAAGCCGTTGATGTGCAACCCGGAGATCCTCATGTTGCACCGCCTTCGAGCAATTCGATTGCTAGCGTGACCGCGTCATTCCACAGGACCGGGTCTTCGGGAGACGGAAGTTCCACTCCGAGTCGTTCGAGCTTCGTGAGTGGGAGGTGTTCGACCACGTCGTCGACGAAGCCGCCGTCGCCTTCCGCCGAGAGCTCGTCTGCGAGAGCCAGCAGCTCAGCCGAGAAGTCTCCGCGCTCCCTAATTGCGTCGATGTCGATGGCTGTCGTGGTTCTGTCTCTCAGGGACTCCCACCAAAGGAATGGGTCCTGGCCCGTCGATTCCTCGCGTAGTTCGGTGAGCAACTCCTCAACGGCTCCCATCCGAGCGAGGTCCTCGTGGATGTCGCCAGATCCTCTGAGCGAGCAACGCACCAGAAGTGATCGGCCGTCGCCATCCGCGATGGCTTGATCCCCCATCTTGAGGAGCTCGCCCTCAACCTCGGAGAGATCCATCCCAAACACGTCGAGCTCCATCTCCCGAAAGCGGATCTTGTCGAGGGCGACGAACTCGGGCTCCGCGATGGTCGTGCCGTCGACTTCGACAACATATGCGCCCTTCTCCCCCATCTCGCTCGGCTTCGGGCTGCGGCCCTGGAGATTGCCGGGGTACACGATCCATGGATCGCCATGGCGCAGGATCTGTCGCTTGTGGATATGGCCGAGTGCCCAATAGTCGAGATCGGCGATTGCCAGATCGTCCACGGAACAGGGAGCGTATGGGTCGTGGTCCTGATTGTTGCCGGCATTGGCGTGCAGCACACCCACGTGGATGCCGGGGCCACTGCCGCGCCTGAATCGAAGAGCGAGATTCTCGGTCTGCTCTCTCTTCTCATAGCTGATGCCGTGGACGGTGGCGATCTGCTCGCCGCGCCACTCGACGGTCACTTGATCGACGTGCTTGTGACCGAAGACGGTCACAAGGTCGGGCCAGTCGCGAATCGCTGACCAACCGACCTTCACTGGGTCGTGATTGCCGTGAACGATGAACGAGTAGATGCCGTTATCGTCAAGCCTCTTCAGCCCGCGCTGGAATCGGAGCTGCGCGGCGACTCCGCGCTCAGCCCCGTCATAGATGTCCCCGGCCAAGACGACAAATGCGGCCTCTCGGTCAATGGCGAGATCAACGAGACCAACGAAGGCGTCGAGGGAAGCCCGACGAAGAGCATCTGAGACCTCGGGGGCGGCTTCTCGTATGCCGGAGAAAGGCGTGTCAAGGTGGAGGTCCGCTGCGTGGACGAAACGGAACTTCAAGCTAACCCCTCGTGCTCAGGCTGTTGCGCTAGGAACGCATCATAGTCCGCCGACGCCTGGCCCCGAATCGACGTGATGGAGCGAAATGGTGCCATGTCCACCGGGTCACTGAGCAGACTCCCTCTTTTCGACCCTCCACGCGGCAGGCAACCGTCTCGACTAGCACGCATATCCGGGATAGGGGCTATCCACTTCAGTACAGTCAGTCGCCACGGGTGGGGCCGACGCCCCACTGGGGGACCGAATGGGACCATATTCAGGGGATCTGCCCTTGGAATAGCGGCGGATCGGGTTGGGCGACCCACGGCTGTACCAACCTGGATAGGCCCTTCCGGGATTATGGTCGCAACGGGCTCTCAAGTCGTGGCACCCGGATGTCGATGCCCGGTCGACGTAGGCGCCCGAGCAGCGCGTATCTACAAGCCGAAGCCGACAGCCTGGTGTTCCGCAACGGACTTGAGGAGGTTCCGCTCGATGTCGCGACGAGCTGCGATCCATGCCACGCGCTGTTCCACCTCGCGGCTGAGCGGGGCTGGCCCCAGCAGGCCGGGTGACTCGTCAGGGATCCCTTGCTCGGTGCGGTAGAGAAGAGCGCGGTCGACGATCGCATCCCAAGCAGCGCGACGATCAGGCTCTGCAGGCCGCTCTCCCAAGGTGGCAACAATCCATTCCGACGGTAAGAAGGTCATGGTTGCGAGTCGGTCTCGGCGGCGGGCGTGGATCTCGCTGTGCAGGTCCAGGTACTCGACGAGGAGGTCGCTCTGGTTGCCAGCGGCGGCCAGTCGGCGATCCTCGGCTTCTGAAAGTGCCAGCTCAACTTCCAGATTCTCAAACCGCTGGTTCAGCTGTTCGTCGGTGAGGGTCCGAGGTCGCCGTCCGGTGTCAGATGCCGCCAGCTCCGCAGCGGTACGTCCGAGGGCTGCGATAAGGGCTGTGAGCCGGTTCGGGTGTTGGTGGGTCAGATGCGTGCACTCGTCCTTGCCAAGTTCGGGGTCAGCGAGGTAGATGGTGTTTGCTTCCCGGCCTCGACTCATGGTGACGTAGAGCCATTCCCGGTCGACGCCATCTCCGGCAACCGTGTGGGCGCGCCGGGCGGTTGCCCCTTGAGCCTTGTGGCCGGTGAGGGCGTAGCCCCAATCGAGGTTTCCTTCGTCGAGGTACCACTGTGGAACGGTCACGTCGGTGTTGGTGCGGTCGAGTCTGAGCGTGATCGTGCGCCGTTCAGTGTCCACAGCCGTCACGGTTGCGAGGTCCCCGTTGAGGACTCCGAGCCGGGAGCGGTTCTTGAGGCACACGGCTCTGTCTCCGGCCTGGAATTGGCAATCGCCAGCGTTAACCGAGGGTCCGTGGAGCAAGCCGGATTGGACGATAAGTAGTCGGGCCTGCTGGTTGAGCTGGTCGACGGTGGTGTTGCGATGCCCGATAAGCAGCACCTGGGCAGGGTCACCGGCATCTTGGACGTCTCGGTACCAGTTGTCGACGGCTTGGGTGATGGTGTCATCGTCGGTGGCCGCTGTGTTGATGAGTCCGCGCCGGTCGTACATGGCCACGGCCCGGGAGATGGAGCCGTGGCGGAGTTCGGCCAAAGCGGTGCGTTCCCATTCCTGGTCCTGGCGGACGTTCTCGGTCAGCTCGACAGCGGGGAGGCGAGCCGTCAGTGCAGCGAATAGGCCACCGGCGTCGATCTCGGCGAGCTGGCGATGGTCGCCGATCAGGATGAGCTTGCCGGAGGCTGCTTCGACGAGGTCGGATACCTCGGCGAGCTGGCGGCTGCCGACCATGCCTGCCTCGTCGACCACGACGATGGTACCGGTTGGGAGGCCACCGGCTGCTTTGGTTTCCCACAGGAAGCGGGTGATAGTGGCGGACGGAATGCCGGTGGCGGTTTCGAATCCGGCGGCGGCTCGGGCCGCCAGCGCCGTTCCCATGACGGGGGTTCCTGTTTCGGTGGCGAGTTGGCCGATGATGGCCATGACGGTGGTCTTGCCGGTCCCGGCCGCTCCAACGCCGGCTTCGATGGCGCTTCCGGATGTGGCGAACTGGCGGATCATCGCCTGCTGCCCGCCGGTGAGGCTCGGTTGAGTTGCGAGAGCGGCTTCGACCTGCGCCTCAGGGACGATCCATCGTTCGGCTGCAATACCCTTCCGGGCGCGGTCGATGATCCGCTGTTCGATGGCGAGGAGTTCGGTGGTTGTGTAGCGCCGTTCGTTGACCAGTCCCGGGAAGATGTCCCCGTTGCCCCTCCGCATGATTCGCGGCTGCGTCGAGTTGACCAGTTCGAGGAGATGTTCGAGTTCGGCGGGTTCGAGATCGATCGACAGGCGACTCAGAGAGTCGGTGGTGGGGTGGATGGGGAGAATGGGGATCACGCCCGAGCGACGGAGGAAGGCGTCTGCCAGATGCTCGATATCGGCTCGTCGTCCTCCCTCGGGTAGAGCCTCCGCCACTGCTCTGATTGCGTCAACTCGCCCAAACGTCGAGGCCTGGGCGGTGAGCCCTTCAGCGGAAGCCATCAATTCGAATACGGGTGCGGGGTCTGGGACGGTGACGGAACGGCTGCGTTCCAGCACCTTTGCGACCGACTCAGGCGTAACGCCAACCTCAGTGCCTCGTTCCAGCCAGACCGGCATCAGCATGTCGATCGGATGGTCTCGTTTAGGGCCCCGAGTCGCCAATGTGGCGACCTCGTTAGCAACGGCGGTGTCCGCAAGTCCATGGTCGTTTCGCCACGCTTCGATCTGGCGGCGTCGCTGGGAGAACGCCATGATCTGGTCCCTGGTGAAGCCGTCGATGTCCGCAATCCCGTTGCGGACTGGCTGCCAGCGAACCCCGAGTCGCTCGGTCAACCGGTGCCTCAGTTCGGCTTCGTGGAGGTAGCCGGCGGCCAGTTTGTGCCGGTAAAGGAGACGCCCGTCGATCGCCCGCCAGACATCGTCGACGCCCTTGACCCGGTTCCCAACAACCACGTGGGTGTGGAGCTGCGGGTCATCGGCTCGGCTGGTGAACTCGGTGAACCACGCCGAGACGTACCCCTTGGTACGAATAGGCCACGTCTCAACCCGATGACGAGGGAAGCCATCTTCGTCGAGGATCGGCTTGCCTTCTTGGTCCAGGATCGGCGTCCGAGAAGCGCCCCGAGTCGAGGATGCTACCGATTCCAGGTAGGTGAGCGCCTCGGCGGTGGACTCCTCGAACGCCTCGACGACGTGGCGTCGAACCTCGTCGTCCCCGAACGCCCACAGCAGCGACACCGACTTGTCCGCTGAGAAGGTCAGATCCCAAGCCGCCACCCCGTCCTTGCGGAGCTGACGTCCCAACTGCTCCCCAGTCGCCGGGTGCTGTCCGTCGAAGAGGCGCACCAGGCCCTCCGCCGACACGATTCCCTTCAGTCCCTGTTCGAGGGCGCCGCGGCCGTGCCAACGGCCGGTGGCAGTCCCACCTCGCAGGTAGTAGTCCTCGCCCGGCGAAATCTCCCCCAGTTTCTGGAGGTAGTAGTCCTTGCGGGCCTTGGCGATGCTCAACATCCAGCCACCCCCGGACGGTCAACTGGTATACCCCGGGCAACTTGTCAGTGGTTTACCTTCGGGTGGGAGCGCCGGTTGGTGCTCTTGGAGACTGGTGATGGCCACGGTGACG
>JARGFH010000086.1 GCA_029210695.1 Acidimicrobiia bacterium | reverse complement strand
GGTCTCCGGCATCACCCACGACTGGCCCGCCGCCAACCAACCTCACCGAAAGCCACTTTTTCGGCAGCCACCTAGAATCTAGAATCTGTTGTTCAGTCTTCGCCACCGGGGTTACTCGGGGCTTCCTCCCAGGCACGGAGAAACTCGATCGCTTCCGGGGAGGAGTGGAGCGCGGCGAAACGGGCGACCTGTCGACCGACCTCCCTAAGGCGTTGCTCATACACTTCCCTGGTCGGCGAGTTCTGCGCTAGCTCTTGATAGGCCATCGGTATGGATGCTTGCTGAGGAATCACCCAGGCGTGCAGGGCCCTGCCGATCACTCGCAAACCCTGGAGGGCCTGGAGGGCGCCCATCGATCCCCCGGAAACCCCGACCAGCCCGACGATCTTGCCTTCGAACTCGTCGAATCCCATGAGATCGATGGCGTTCTTGAGCACTCCGCTGTAGCCGCCGTGATACTCGGGGGTGCCAAGGATGAGACCGTGTCCGGAAACTACGTCTTGTCTGAGCCGGACCACTTCGGGCAGGCTCGTCGTTCTGTCGCCGTTGCAGAAAGGTAGTTCGTAGTCGCAGAGGTCGATCAGCCGGGTGACTGCACCCGTTTCGGCGGCACCCTCGAGAGCGATCCGGACCGCCAGACGGGTAAAGCTGTCGTGGCGGAGGCTGCCGACGACTCCGGCGATGATGATTTCCTGTGCCACGTTGCGACCCTAGCGGGCGGCGGTGGTTACCCGGCGGCGGTCTGTTTGCCGGGGGCGCAACCGCTGCCCACGGCTCAACTCCTGGGCAGGATCCTCGACAGCTGACGGCTCAAAGCAACGAGGTTGCCTTTTGAGTCCCAGATCTCGCCGTCTTCCTCGACGTGGCTCTTCATCAGGAATCTGGAGGCGAACCAGGTTCGCAGAAATCCGGGTGCCGGCTTGGCACGGAAGTGGATCGTCAGTTCGATTGTCGGCACCCATCCGAATCGTTCGATGTTCAGGACCGTCGGCGGGAGCGCATCCGCGAACAACGCCAGCGATTTCAGATCGGGCTCCCGACCATCGGCGAACCGGATCCATCCGCCGACTTCCGGTCTGCCGGTCGGACTCCCCATCGCTCCGCCCGCCACGCCCGGCTCGAGCCGGAGGTCGAAGCGTTTCTGGATCTCCATCGTCGCCTCCTCCCTGTCGAAGCCGACGCACTCGTCGGGCGGCGGCATCGGGGGAGGGGTGGCGGTGACCAGGGTTGGTCCTTCTGAGGCGTCGAGATCGCCGTAAGTGGCCAGCATTCTCAAGCGTTCGCGGCCATCCTGGAGCAGCCGCGCGCAGGCCGTGGAGAGGGTTCGTCCCTCCCTCAGCACCTCAACCTCGATGGTGGCAGGTTCGCCTGAAGTTATCCGACCGAGGAAGTGGCTGGTGGCCGTCAGAGGATCCGGGTGAGATAACTCCCGGCCGACTGCGGACAGGGCGATCGCCATCAGATAACCACCGTTGGGAATCGTTCCGATGTTCCAGCTCGGTGAGACCTCGACCAACCAGACGCCCTCACCTTCCGGCGAGACCGCCGTATCTCGATCGAATTCGTACATGATCTACGGCACGACCACCACGGGACAAGGGGAGTAGTGCACGAGGCGATCGGCAACGGAACCCATCACGAACCGCTCCATCAACCCGGCACCGCGGCGCCCGATGACGAGCAAGTCGGCTTCAACGTCCTCGCAGTAATGCACAATGGCACTGGCCGGATCGCCGAGCTCTTCGCCGACCTGGTAGTCGATGCCTTCGAGGTTCACTTCGGCGACGGTTCGATCCAGAACCTCTTTCTGGGCCTCCATCAGTGATTCCGACAGCGCCCTGGCAGGTGGGGGTGCTCCACCGATGCCCCACCAGCCCTCGGGCGGTCGAACCACGGTGAGGATGTGCAACTTCGACCCGTTGCGCCTCGCCATTTCCGCCGCCAGCTGGGTGGCTTTGATGCTGCGGTCCGAGCCGTCGACGGCCGCCACGATGACATTCGGTTCCCAGGTCATCTCCAACCTCCTGACTTCCTGTTTCTCACTCTAGGTGGAGCCGATATCGAACGGGCGGGTTTGGTGAAGCCCCTCGAGTCGGGCAAGATTGCGCAATGGAGGAGGTGGTGCCGATGCGGCCGAAAGTGGTGATTGCCGAGACGATTTCTCAGGCGGGCATCGATGTCCTTGCCGAGCACTGCGATGTCGAAATCGCGACGGACCTCGAGCGAGATGAACTGCTGAAGCGTATGGGCGATGCCAACGGCCTGATCGTCCGATCAGCCACGGAGGTCGACGCGGAACTCATCGAATCGGCACCCGAACTCGTCGTCGTGGGTAGAGCCGGCGTCGGCGTCGACAATATCGATCTTCCTGCCGCCACTGCTGCCGGCGTTCTGGTCGTCAATGCTCCACAGGCCAACATCATCAGTGCCGCGGAACACACCATGGCACTGCTGCTCGCCCAAGCACGCAACGTTGCACCGGCAGACGCCAGCTTGCGGGCAGGCCGGTGGGACCGGAAGAAATATCAAGGCATCGAGCTCCACGGGAAGACCCTCGGCGTTATCGGGCTCGGCCGGATCGGCTCCCTCGTCGCGCAAAGAGCTCTCTCGTTCGGTATGCGACTCGTTGCATTCGATCCCTACGTCTCCTCAGAGCGAGCCCGCCGGCTCGGGGTTGAGGTCGCCGACAACCTCGACGATCTGCTGGCACGGTCTGATTTCATCACGGTGCACCTTCCGCGGACCAAGGAAACAGTTGGTCTGATCGGCCGGGACAACATCGCAAAGATGAAGGACGGGGTCCGCATCGTCAACGCCTCCCGCGGTGGGATCGTCGACGAACAAGCACTGGTCGAGGCAGTCCGGTCCGGCAAGGTGGCCGGGGCGGGCCTCGACGTGTACGACATGGAGCCGTTGCGAGACAGCCCCTTGCTCGACCTTCCGGAGGTGGTTCTCACGCCCCACCTCGGCGCTTCGACGATCGAAGCGCAGGACAAGGCAGGGCTCGATGTCGCTGAGGCGGTTGGTGCTGCACTGCGAGGGGAGTTGGTGCTCTCTGCGGTCAATGTGGACATCGGTCGCGATGTCGGAGATGAGACCCGTGAGTTCCTTGGAGTGGCCGAGTTCCTCGGCGCCATCTTCTGTCGCGTCGCACAGGGCCTTCCGGATCGCCTCGTTGTGCGGGCAGAGGGCCGGATCGCGGCCTCCCCGATCAGGCCACT
This sequence comes from Acidimicrobiia bacterium, assembly GCA_029210695.1. NCBI lineage: Bacteria > Bacillati > Actinomycetota > Acidimicrobiia > Acidimicrobiia bacterium. The sequence continues at coordinate 7,938 of JARGFH010000086.1, read as the reverse complement.
CCGCCTGTCGGCGCTCAAAGGGGCTTTCAACGTGGTGAGCTCGGCTCCGGTCTCGTTCGTCAACGTCGAGGCCCTCGCCAATCAGAGCGGTCTCGTAATCGTAGAGGAAGCCTCGCAGGAATCCGATGAGTTCGTCTCGCTGCTCCGTCTATCGGGGGAGGTGGGTGGGCGGACGGTGTCCATCGCCGGCACCATCGGGCGAAAAGGTGCGCATCTCGTATCGATCTTCGGGCATGACGTCGAACTGCTCATGTCGCGCCACATGTTGCTGGTCCGGAATGCCGATATCCCCGGGGTCATCGGACGGGTGGGCACCTACCTGGGTCAGATCGGAATCAACATCGCCAATATGGCTGTCGGTCAATCCCCCGAAACCGGCAACGCCGCCATGATGGGTCTCAGCCTCGACCGTGCCCTCGATGAGACACAAATGGAGCAGTTCCGCTCTCTCGACGGTGTGGAGGAAGCACAGCAGGTAGAGCTACCACTCTGAGATAGCGGACTCCGTTCGCCCATCAGAGGCGGACTCCGTTCGCCCATCAGAGGCGGACTCCGTCCGCCGTTATAGGTCATAGGTTATGGGTTCTACGTTTTCGCCGGAGTTGTTCCGCCGAGAACCCAGAACCTAGAACCCAGAACCTGTTTAGGTCATGAGTTGGAATGCCCAGCCTGCCGCCAGGCCGTAGAGGCCGGCTACGAGATCGTCTGCGGTAATTCCCCAACCCCCGGGTAACGATTCGGCCGCTCCGACCCCCGGCGTTCGTTTGAAGATGTCGGCGATGCGAAACACGAAGAAGGCGACGAGCGCCGACCAGCCGAGGAGGCCGATCGTGGCCAGGAACATCCCGGCTGCTTCATCGACAACGACCCAGCCGGGGTCACCGTCTTCTGCGAAGTGCCCGGCAGACCACACCGCGGCCACAGCCACGACGACGGCTGCCAGCGCTTGCACCCACCATCCGATTACCCCGAACGCAAGGGAGAAGACGAGCGCCAACGCTGCTCCGACCGTTCCAGAACCGCGGTCCGACCCGCGTACGGCGCCGAGGAGCAGGCCGGATCCAAACCATGAGGCGATGAGTCGATGCACCCCGGGAGGCTAACCGGCCACAGAGTCGAGCCTGCGACCTTGGTCCCACATGCCGAACCCCAAGGCTATGAAGCCGACTAGCAGCAGTTGGGGGGCCAGCACTCCCACCGCCGCCGTCAGCGAAGGAAGGAGGCGTTTCCACGGGCCGAGCGCACCCGTCCGCCAGGCCGCCACACCGAAGAGACCGAGTCCAACCGGGAGCAAGACGAAAAAGGCCAGGAAGATCAGAGTGGCAGGCACGAGGCCGGCGACGGAGGCCGACCCGGTCTCAACATCGATGCCGGCCCCCGCCTCGATGGCCGCCATTAGGTAGCCGACGGTGAGCGAGAGCACACCGGACTCAGCTATCCAGAAACCGGCCGATAATGCCGGGCCCCGTCCGTCTCTATGGATGGAGAGGAGACCGAGCAGGGCCCAGCCCAGGAGAGGAGCGCCGGCGGCCGCCATCAAGAAAGTGAGGACCTCGCTGTCGAACCCGGGACTGGTGAGCATGAGCCCAGCACCACCGGCGGCAGCCATGCCGGCGGCACGGGGGGAGGGTTTGGTCGGTGGGCTGGTGAGTGGTTCGATCATCGCTTGCCGTCGGCTGAGGGATTCACGCTAACCCGGTGCCACTAGATTCCTCTTGTTCGGCCTCATGAAAGGACGCCATGCAGTCTTCGGATCTCGCTCGCCTCACCCTTCCCTCTGATCCCCAGATCAGCCCGGACGGCACACGGGTAGCGTTCGTGGTCACCCGTCCGGATCTCGATGACGATCGGTACCACCGCACGATCTGGGTCTGGGACGGCGGGTCCGCCCGGGCTTTCACCCACGGGCCGGCCGACGTCAATCCCCGCTGGTCACCGGACGGGAAATCGCTCGCGTTCCTCCGGGGCGGAGAGACCCCGGACCAGCGTCCGCAGGTGGCCGTGATGCCGGCCGGCGGCGGAGAAGCCCGGGTCCTCACGGACATTCCCCTGGGTTGCGAGGAGTTGGAATGGTCGCCGGATGGGAGCGGAATTGCGGCCGTCGGGATCACCCATACCGATGAATGGGCGGATCTCGATGATGCCGAACGCGGGCGCCGCCCCCGTCGCGTCACCGACGTGCCCTTCCGGTTCGACAACCTCGGCTGGACCCACGATCGCAAGCGGCATGTCTGGCTGGTCGACCCGGAGGGTGGCGCAGACCCACGCTGTCTGACCGAAGGCGAGTACGACGAGCGATTCATCGCCTGGCGCCCGGATGGGACGGCCATCGCTTTCGCCACCGATCGATCGCCTCGACGAGCCTTTGAAGATGGCATGGACCTCTTCGAAGTCGACATCGAAAACGGCGAGCAGCGGCGCATCGTCGAGCGCGGATCGTGGGCCTTCCCGTCCTATCGGCCCGACGGGACTTTGCATGCCATCGGTGACCCCGTTCCGGGGAGTTGGCCGAGTCTCATCTCCGTATGGAGGATTGGAGAGGAACCGGTCGACCTCACCGGTCACCTCGACCGCAACGTGTTCTCAATGACATTGGGCGTTGCCCCCCGTGGTCCCCAATGGCATGGGCAGACCTTCTTCTCGGTCGTCGAAGACTCCGGGCGTGTCGGCGTGATCCGGGTTCACGAAGACGGCGCCGTTGATCACCTCGTCGATGGGGATCGCGTTGTGAAGGGTTTGACGGTGGATGCGTCCGGATCCCGTCTGGCGATGATCATCAGCAGCCCGACCGACCCTGGTGAGGTTTACATCTGGGAGGATGGCGAGGAGAGGTGTCTGACGGACCTGAACGCGGCGTTCCGCGCCGGGGTGCCGATGTGCGAACCGGAGCACTTCAATGTGGTTTCCGGCGGCATCGAAGTCGACGCCTGGGCCCTGGTCCCGCCGGGTGAGGATCGCCTACCGGTGCTCCTCAACATTCACGGTGGCCCGGCCAGCCAGTACGGTTGGGGATTCTTCGATGAGTTCCAGGTATTCGCCGGCGCCGGTTATGCCGTGATCGCCTGTAATCCGCGGGGCTCGACCGGGCGAGGTCTGGAGCACGTGCGGGCCGTCGTAGGTGACGGCTGGGGCGTCGTCGACGTCGAGGACGTCACCAACACGATCGAGGAGGCCCTGCGCCGCTATCCGCGCCTGGATCCCGAGCGGATCGGAGTCATGGGCGGTTCATACGGCGGGTTTCTCACCGCCTGGTTGATTGCCAAGGATCACCGCTACCGGTCGGCGGTCGTGGAGCGGGCGCTGCTCTCCTTCACATCATTCGCCGGGACGTCGGACATCGGGTCGACCTTCCCGAAGATCTATGCCGGCGTTGACCTCGTCGATGATCCGAATGTCCTGTGGGAGAAGAGTCCTCTGGGGATCGCGCACTTGATCCAGACGCCGACGCTGATCCTCCACTCTGAGAACGACTTCCGGTGCCCGATCGAGCAAGCCGAGCAACTGTTCATGATCTTGAAACGGCAGGAGGTGGAAGCAGAATTCCTCCGCTTCCCCGGCGAGGGCCACGAACTGTCCCGATCTGGAAAGCCGAAACACCGGCAGGAACGGTTCGATGCCATCCTCGACTGGCATGCCCGGCAACTGACCACCAGCGGATAGACCTGCGAAGATACCTCCATGGATAATGCGCAATTCATCTGGATGGACGGAGAGATGGTGCCGTGGGCCGACGCACAGGTCCACGCGCTCAGTCACGGTTTGCACTACGGCACGGGCGTCTTCGAGGGTATCCGGGCGTATGCGACGGCTACCGGGCCTGCCGTTTTTCGCCTGACCGAGCACATGCAACGCCTGCACCGATCGGCGGCCGCCTACGATATCCCCGTCGGCTGGTCGGTCGAGCACCTGGTTGAAGCAGCGCGCGAGGTGGTCAAGGTCAACTCTCTTCCCTCGGCCTACATCCGGCCCCTGGTGACCTATGGGGCAGGCTCGCTCAGCCTCGATCCCGGAGCCTGTGAGCCCGTCACGATCATCGCGGCCTGGACCTGGGGCGCCTACCTGGGCGAGGACGGAGTGCGGAACGGGATCTCCGTCGGCGTCTCCTCGTGGAGGCGATTCGCCGAGTCGACCCTCATCCCGAATGCCAAAGGAACGGGCGGGTACCTGAACTCGGTCCTGGCGAAGCGCGAGGCGTTGCGGGCCGGATTCGACGAAGCGATCATGTTGAACACTGCCGGACTCGTGGCGGAGGGGAGCGGAGAGAACCTCTTCCTCGTTCGTGATGGTGTGGTGATGACACCGGCGGTCTCAGCGGGGATCCTCGACGGGATCACCAGGGCCTCAGTGATACAACTCCTCCAAGATGACGGCGTTGAGGTGCGCGAAGCGTCGCTGGTACGAAGTGATCTCTACTACGCAGACGAACTGTTCTTCACCGGGACGGCAGCCGAGGTGACACCGATCCGGGAAGTTGATCACCGCCCGGTCGGCAACGGTCGACCCGGACCCATCACACAGCGTGCTCAGGACTTGTTCCATGAAGCCGTTAGCGGCAAACTCGACGCGTATCTGAACTGGCTCGAGCCCGTCTAGGAGACAACCAATGGGTCAACAGCCCAACATCGAACTCGAAGTCGACGATCTACCTCGTCCCACTACAGAACCCGGCGCCCCCGGCGTCTGGAAGCCGCTCCGACCCGGCGAGATCAACTCCCCGGCAGATATGCATGTCGGCGGCGTGTTCGGCAATCCAAGTCCGGATGCCGGATGGGTCATCAAGCTCGTCAGGCAGGCCGAATACGAACGCGATTCGGGTGCAATTGACTCCGTCGTGGCGACCGTCGCCTCTGCCCGGGCGTCTGTGTTTGGACGCGGTCCGGTGCCGGATGATGTTGAAGCGGCACTGATCGTCCTGGGGTTGCGCGTCGATGGGCTTCCGGAGGTGACCCGGGCGGACCTCAACCGGCGCCGAACGATGTGGCTGCGCAAATCCGCGCACGAAACCGTGCCCGGTCGTTCGGTCCTCGACGACATCGACCGGGACTTCCTGCACCAGACGCTCGATGAGATTCGCGCCGGTATCGCCGAACAACTCCGCTGATGGATCCGTATCGGTACCTGACGGGGACGGTGATCCCCGTATCCGATCACGATGCTCTCTCGCGGGTTCCGACGATGCACCTTCCATGGTGCTTCGGGTGCGGTCCTGAGAACACGGAAGGACTGGGTCTGCGACCGCACTTCGTCGGTGACCTGGTTGAGGCCGAAATCCGGTTTGCCCCTCGCTTCCAGGGCGGGCCCGGTCTCGTTCACGGTGGGGCGATCTCCGCCTTCTTCGACGACCTGATGGGATTCGTCATGATGGCGCATCAGCGGCCGGGAGTCACAGTCAAACTCGAGACGAACTACCTCCGGCCGATCCCGCTCGGAATGACCCTGCATGGAGCAGCCTGGTTGAGCGCTCAAGAGGGTCGGAAGATGTGGGCCGAGGCGGTCGGCGAAGACGATCACGGCCACCGATACATCGAGGCCACGGCGCTCTTCCTACCCGTCATGGCCGAACACTTCGCCGACACGATGCGGCACATGGATCCTGAGCAGGCCGCCAGACTGTCCAGGTATGAGAGAGACGAGTACTACCCATGAAAATCGTACGAGTACGCAACCCCGAAGGCATCGTCTACGGTGCCGTTGAGCCGGAGGGTATCCGCCTCTACAAAGGTTCTCCGCTGTTCGAATGGGAGTCGACCGAGGTGGTTGCCCCGTTCGACTCCGTTCAACTCCTTTCCCCCGTATTTCCCACCAAGATCGTGGCCATCGGCAGAAACTACGCCGACCACGCGTCTGAGATGGGGGCGGAGGTTCCCGACGCCCCGGTGATCTTCCTCAAGCCGTCGACCTCCGTCATCGGCCCCGGAGCACCCATCGTCATTCCGCCCGATTCGACGAACGTCCACCACGAAGCGGAGTTTGCGGTCGTCATCGGGAGCGTCGCCCGCAACGTGCGCGCCGAGGATGCCGCGTCGATCGTGCTCGGATACACGGCGGCTAACGACGTCACCGCTCGCGACCTTCAACGCGCCGACGGCCAGTGGACCAGGGGCAAGGGATTCGATACGTTCTGCCCGCTTGGCCCCGCCATTGAGACCGAATTCGATCCCCTGGAAGGCCTCGATATCCTGTGCCGCGTGAACGGTGAAGTCCGCCAGGCCGGAAAGACCACCGACCTGGTTTTCGGCGTTGCGGAACTGATCGAGTACGTAACCCGGGTCATGACGTTGTTGCCAGGAGACGTGATCCTCACCGGGACTCCGTCGGGCGTGGGTCCCATCGTCGACGGCGACATCGTCGACGTCGAGGTTCAATCGATCGGCGTGCTCTCCAATCCGGTGGTGAAGCCATGACGGTCCGGGTTCGCATTGCGCCCTCGCCGACCGGGTTGCTGCACGTCGGCAACGTTCGTTCTGCCCTGTTCAACTGGCTGTTTGCGCGACATCACGGGGGTACCTTCGTGCTGCGCATCGATGACACCGATGTCGAGCGCAGCGAGGAACAGTACGAGGACGACATCAAGACGGGTCTGGCCTGGCTGGGGCTCAATTGGGATGAGGGCGTGGATGCCGGCGGTCCGCATGGGACCTATCGGCAGTCGGACAGATTCGACCGATACCGCCAGGTGGCCGAGCAGTTGGTGGCCGGCGGGCACGCCTACTACGACGAACGGACGCCCGAAGAACTCGACGAACTGCGCGCCCGGGCCCAGCGAGAGGGCAAACATCCGAACGTCTACATCCGGCGGCCAGCCACCGATGCGACCTCGGGAGTCGTTCGGTTCTCAGTGCCGCAGGAGGCGGCGGTGGAATTCGTCGATCTCGTTCGAGACGAGATGCGCTTCGGTCAGGAGGTGATCGACGATTTCGTGATTCTTCGTTCGAACGGCGTCCCGACCTATCACCTGGCCTCGACCGTTGATGACGTCGACTACGAGATCACCCATGTGATACGCGGAGAAGATCTCCTGCCTTCAACGCCGAAACACATCCTCCTGACCAGGGCGATGGGAGCCGACCCGGCCGTCTACGCACATCTCCCTCTGCTCTTCGGTCCGGACGGCAAGAAGCTGTCCAAACGCCACGGAGACACGTCGTTGCAGGCGTACCGACGGGGAGGCTATCTCCCAGAAGCAATGTTCAACTACTTGAGCCTGCTCGGTTGGTCGTACGACGCGGAAACCACCATTTTTTCCGTCGAGCAGGCGATCGAGCGGTTCGATCTGGCCGGAGTGTCGAAGAACCCTGCGGTGTTCGACGTCGACAAGTTGCAGTGGATGAACGGTGAGTATGTGCGCGCCATTGAGGCGGCCGATTTCGCCGGGCGGGCCCGGCCGTTGATCGAGGCAGAGCTGGGCCGCCCTCCGACCGATGACGAGTGGGAAACCTTCGCTTCAGTGTCCACGCTGATTCAAGAGCGGGTGAAGCTCATGACTGAGGTCGGGGAGATGAGCCGGTTCTTGTTCGTCGATGAGGTGAGCTTTGACGAACCGTCGTGGTCGAAAGTGATGAAGGGTGATGCGAAAGTGGCTCTAGCAGCCGCAGTCCGGCGCCTATCCGAGGTCGGTGAGTGGACGCCTGCGTCGATCGAAGAGGCGTTACGCCTGGTTCTCGAGGATACGGAACTCAATCCTAGAAAAGGCTGGCAGCCGCTCCGGGTGGCCGTCACCGGATCGCAGGTCTCACCGCCGCTCTTCGAGTCGATGGCGGCGATCGGAAGCGCCAAAACGATCGTCCGACTCCAGCGCGCATTAGAGCGCCTCGAGCGCGAGTGACAAATGGGACTCGCGATGCTCCCCGCGATTGGATGGTTCTAGTGGTCTGTCGCGGATTCAGTGATCTGGTTGAGGGCGGCTCGTCCTCGTTTGACTTTGGCAATGATTTCTTC
>JARGFH010000085.1 GCA_029210695.1 Acidimicrobiia bacterium | reverse complement strand
CACTACGCTCAACTGACCACTACCGGATGACTTGGAAACCAAACAACCGAGTCTCCATCAAACCCAGGGCGGTTCACTTGCCGATCAGGCCCGCCACGTATACAACCTCATCGCGTAGATCAGCCGGAACCAACTCCGTCGCAGCTCTCCGGGTCGATGGCGCGCCGATGAGGATGTAGAACGCCAGCACCGGCGCCAGCAGGAAGAGCAGCAGCGCTTCGACCACCGTTGCGGCCACGTCGAACACTCCAGAGGCAAGTTCGGTGAGACGTTGCTGGTTGTCGGTCTCCGAGAACCAGTTACGAATCGTGTCGAAACCGGGCATCTCGATGCTCACACCTAAACGGTCGGCGAGCTCCTGAACCGCCACCGTCACTTGATCGACGATGACCGGTACTTCTTCGGTCAACGCCACAGCCTGACTGCGAATGATCGGGATGACCAGGAATCCAACCGCGGTCAATACCGACACGAGGAGGAGATACGAGACACAGGACCCGAACGCCCGATGAATGCGACGCTGTTCAAGGCGATTGACGAGCGGATTGAGGATGTAGACGATGGCGACGGCGAACACCACCGGCGACCAGATGATGCGTATCTGAATGAGCAACCACGTGAACAGGGCGAGTACGGCGAACCCGCCGAGGCCCGCCCAGATCACAACGCCTGCATTTCGGATTCGCTCATACGGCGTCGGGGAGGAGGTCATGCGTCTTTGACCACCAGTGTTGCCCCACTCGTTACCGTCACGATGTAGCCATCCCCCGTTCCCGGCGACGCCCATTCGCCGTCACCACCGGTCCAGTTGGCCGGTACCGTTACCTCAGTGCCGGACACTCGCATTGCCACTCCCGCAGGAAGATCCAGTGCGAACCTGCCGTCCACGATGATTTCGACCTCGGCCACCGGTTCCGGGAGGAGAACGTCACCGGCTCCCGCCAATCGTAGAGAAGCAATCCTCCCGCCGCTCAGATCTGCCTCCATCTCACCCGCCTCGAGATCGACGCTCCAAAAAGCGTCGGCGCTGAGCCGCACCCTCCATCCTCTGGCAAGGAACCAGGTCTCCGGGTCTCGTTCGTCGATCGTGACCTGGGCGCGGGCACCGTCGACCCGTTCCAGGCCACGGGGGGCCGGAGTCGAGCCTCCTTTTCTGATCGTCTGCACCTCATACAGGTACGAGGAATCCGAGAAGAAGACCAACAACTCGCCCCCCGTGACCACCGTCATCCTCGCTTCGCCTACGCCGGCGACCGCAGGCCCATTGAAGTCCGCCGCCGCCGAGGGCAAGACACTCCACTCAGCCAGGTGCAGTGCAATCGTCGAGCCGAGCCACGACAGCACGAGCAGCGGCACTACGGCAGCCAACCGCGACCATTGCCCGCGGTGAAAGGGGTACAAAGCAGCAGCAACCAACATCACGAGGATGAGCCCCGGCCAGAACGAGATGAGGTCGAGGAGCAATGAGCGTGGGAACACCCCACCGACGACGCCCACCCCCGTCACAACCAGAGCGAAGGCGACCATGATCCAGGCCCAGATCGGCCAGACGCTGGAGAACCGCCTGCCCGTTTGGTCGGTCACGGAACGTAGCTCGTCCCGAGGACGACCACGATGTCAGCCAATGGGTCTGCGCTCGGGTTCGCCAGTACCTCCCCATCGGGAAACTGCGCAGCCAATGTGTACGCCTCTGCTGCGAACCCCTGTGCGAACAGGATTTGCGTTGCGCTCAGTAGCGGCGTCGTATTGTCCGGTTCGAGGGTCTGGTAACCGAGACTCGCCAGCCCGGCGCTCGCCGAAGCAGCCAGTCCACTCTTGCCCGTCGTGTTGCGTACTAGAACGGTCACATCGGCAGGAGCTCGTTCGGGTGGTGCCGTGGTCGATGTGGGGGCAGGCGCGGTGGACGTTGTCGTCGTGGGCAAGGTGGGGAACGTTGAGGATATGGTCGAACCGAGTACCGACGAAGGCACTTCGGTGGTGGAGGTGCTTTGAGGGACGGACGATTGAGCCGACTCCTCACCACCGTCGAACCATCCCGGCAGGTAGGTGATCAGCAGCCAGACCGCACCAAAGAACACCACAGCAGCCACTAATAGACGCACTGAAAACGACGAGAGCTCACGGGTAAACCGCCCGTACCCGGGCGCAGCATGCTTGCCCATCTAGAGGTCTTCTCCCTCTACTGCAGTCATCTCTACCTTTTTCGTCGTGGCCGACCGCTGCAGCCGCCGAACCGTCAACGGATCGTACAAGGCAGCCTCCGGATCGTCGCTGAGCCGCCTGAGCACCCGGTAGTACTGAGTGGCGCTGATATCCAGATGTTCCTTGATGGCGCGGTCCTTCGGCCCGGGAATCAACCACCAGGAACGTTCGAAGTCGAGAATTGCTTGATCGCGCGCTGAAAGAGCCACTGCAAGAAGAGAGGCTATCCCGGCGTCAGCAAAACCGGGGTATTTCGGCTGTTGTGGCCCACTTTTCAACAATCAACCCCCGGTGGCTTGCCAGGCGCGGCGGGCAAGGAGATACGACCCGGCGTTGATGGCAGCATGGGTGAGCCACGGTGCCGCCACGCTGTCCGACCGCTCTCGCAGGGCCGTGAAGCCGAATCCCGACAATCCGGTGATCACAGCACCGGAGAGGGCCGCAATGCAGCGCTCTCGGATCGAGGCAGATCGGCCGTTCCTGATCCCCATTCCCGGATAGCCGCGAAAGGTGGGGAGAAGGTGCCAGGCGCCGAAGGCGGCGGAGCCGACCAGCCGGGCTGTATGCGCACCGGCGCGGCGCCTCCACAACCCGTCGAGTACGCCGCGAAATGCCACCTCTTCGAAAAGCGCGGTCCCCAGAGGGAAACGGACGAGGGATCGATAGGCTGCGCCTCCCGACTCGTGGCCGCGCGCCCGCTCGTCCAGCAGCCATCGGTCGAGAAGCCTGGTCGAGGATGCAGCGATGAAGGCGGCGCCGAGCGCAGCCGCCACGGTGCCACCCAGACGCAGCCCGTCACCCAGTTGTGCCTCTCCGAGTCCAATCGCGTCGAGGGGCATCCCGGAATTGCGTGCGAAGGCCACGAGACCAGCGGTCACCACCAGGTTGGCCGGCACATACGCATTTTCCGGGATGACCAGATTCTGAACGAGGTTGTAGGCGGCCAGAGCGCCGACCACCGTCACTTCCGGTCCGACGGGTGTCATAAGTCGAGGATACGCCCGCAACGTTGCACCAGGACATCCGCGGTCAGGTTTCCCGCAGGCAATCGCCTACACCTTCGCCACATCTCGGTGACCTGCCGAACGTTTACTCGAGGTCCATTGCCTTCTCCGGCGTCAGCATCTCGTAGAACTCGATCCAGGAGTCCACGGTGAGAGCCCGCAGCCGGGCACCGAGCTCGACCGCTTCGGGAATCGAGGGCTCACTGCGACCGTACGGCGACCGGATGACATCGTCGGTCCACTGCATGTAGACGACGTCGGTTTCGCCGGGCAGCGTCGTGCCGTTGAAGTAGACCGTCACCTCGGAACGCCGACCGGCCTCGTGATACAACTCACCGATGCGGGCCGCGATCGTGGCCGCCTCACGAGCCGTTCGGGGATTCACCTCGTAGACCCGTCGTATGACATACATAGTGCACTCCTCGGTATGGGAAACCGACGCTACTCGCACGATGCTCCCTATGTTGGGAGAGAACGGCATAGCCGACACCCAGCCGACCCCACTCCAGGGGAGTTAGTTGACCTGCGTCACCTCTCAATCCCCTGACCCTTCTGATAGTTTGAGGTGGCCCGACAGATGAGGGAGGACCATGGCGTTGTCGAGGATGATTACTGCTGCCCAGGGCGTGGCGGTACCGCCGTTTCGGACATGGTTCGGCTTGACCCGGCACATCACTGTTGCGGGGCTGGCCGGGCTGGTGACCGGGATGTTGGTGGGAGGTGGGGGTGGTCGGTTGTTCATGCGGATTGCCGGGGCGGCTGCCGCGGATTCCGCTCAGGGTGCCACTACGGAAGCGGGGTTCACCGTGGGGCAGATCACCCTGGATGGCACTCTGGGTTTGGTGATCTTCGTCGGGGTTTTCGTGGGGGTAATGGGAGCGGTCATGTACCTGGTCTTTCGTCCCTGGTTGGCCTGGTCGGGCCGGTGGCGAGGGGTGGTGTTTGGGCTGCTGCTGTTCTCGGTGGGTAGCGCAACGTCCGACGTGCTGAACCCCGACAATATCGACTTTCTCATCCTCGGCAACGAAGTCCTGGTGGTGGGGACGATCGTCGCGTTGTTCGTCGGGTTTGGTGCGTTCATGGAGTGGATGTTCGGGATACTGAACCGCGGGCTGCCCACCGCTGAGGGTTCCGCCCGATGGGCCTACGCCCTTCTGTCTGTCCTCGGTGCCGGGTTGGCCGGGCTGACCGCCCCGTTCCTGCTGTTCTCCAGGCAGGCGTGCGACTGCGATCCGCCGGTCATCGCATCAGCATTCGTGGTTGTGACCGCGGTGGGTACCGTTCTGTACTGGTGGCAGGCGATACGACCCAACCGTCTCTCTACAGCCGTGACCACTCTGGGCTTCGCCGGAGTGATAGGCGCCACGATCTTCGGGTTGATCCGTGCGGTATCGGACGCCATCGAGGTGATCAGCTAGCAGGGCAACTCGCACGGCGGTCGACCTATGCCGGGAGAGCCGAGCTCCGGCGTGCCCTTCTGGTGTGCTCGGCTGACTGTGCGTTTCTGTCAGACATATCTAGTGATATGCGGGGCGGGGGCCTTTATCGCGAGACTTGAATCTGATAATCTGATCATATGCCAGATATCACAGCCACCGAGGCAGCTCGGCACTTCGCCGATTTACTCGACGGGGTCGAACACCGCGGCGAGCACTACACAATCGTTCGCCGGGGCAAGGCGGTCGCGCATCTCGAGCCGACTACCACAGGGCGTGGCGTCGATGTCAAGGCGCTGCTACGCCGGCACCGGCCCGATGCGGCGTGGTCGACCGAACTGACCGACCTCCGAGGACTGTTGGAGATCGAAGACCGGGCATGAGTCTGCTCCTTCTCGACACGACGTTCCTGATCGATGCCGAGCGAGGCGGTGTGAACCTCGACGAAGCCATTGATGACGACGACGACGTGGCCATCGCCGCCGTTACCGTCGCCGAACTGCTCGTGGGAGTGGAGCTCGCCTCTGGCAAGCGACGGAATGCCCGCCAGGGCTACGTCGAGGACATCCTTGAGTCGATTCCCATCATCGCCTACGACCGCAATGTGGCGGTCGAACACGCTGGACTCCTCGTCGCCGTCCGCGGCCAGGGCCGTCCCCGCGGCGCACACGACTTGCTGATCGCGGCAACCGCCCGCGCCACACACCGGACGATCGTCACCGCCGATCAGCAAGCATTCAGCAACCTTCCCGGTGTCGCCGCCATTAGCCATCGCTAACACGCTAGGTGCCGACCTCGCTCAACTGGAGGTCTCTCGACGGAGCCGGGTGTCGGAATCGAACCGACGACCACTTCTTTACAAGGGAGCGGCCGGCTACTTCGCTGACCTGGGCAAATACTCGGAAAGGCGGTCTGACCTGGGATTTCACCCTTCAGCGTTGTGCGGCACTTCTCACCGTTCTTCGACCTCTCACGGACCCCGGACGGACCCAGCCGACGGAATCCGGACGGCAATCCCCTAGACGCCCAGCGACCGTCGCCGGCGTTTGTGGCCGTCGCAACACTCCCCTGTCCTCCGCCGCAACCGAATCACCCGATGGCGATTTCTGGCTCGTTGCAGCCGCGTCACCTCTGCTACGGATCCACGACCTGGACTTGTGAGATTGGAGAGTCCGCCATAGGGATCGTCATGAGAAGCCTTCGGATGATCCGGTCAGCGATCAGATCTAGCCGCGTGGACCGCTTCGGCTCTGAATACAGCCAACCCCAGAGATAGCCGAGTCGGGCGTCCAGCGCCCTGGCGAGCGAGTCCAGTACAACAAACACCAGGGTCACAAACAGCGGTAGGCCGCCGAGGGTTTTCAAGATCGGGGCGACGAACGCGCAAAGGGCTGCGGCTGGGACGGCAATGGCGAGATGGCGCTGCGCCCGTAGCCACCGAACATGCTCCGTGCGAGAGATCCATTCCGCCACCGATGCCGCATGTGGAGCGACGCTCATGACATCGCTGAAACCGCCCGGCCGGGGTATCGCCGGCGGTTCTGTGGGCTCCCACGACGGGATCGGGCCGGTGATCGTGGTCGCAGCGAAACGTTCAGCTGCGCTGGGCCTGTGGCCGCCGTCTTTGTCCATCTGTTTCTCCAATCGTGCTGTCGGTCAGCCGCCGAGGCCAATCAAGAGAGGCAGCGTATTCAACGCGGCCAGGAGTAGTGCCAATCCGATGACTATCCAGACGACAATCGTGATCCATCGATCGAGTTCTTCGTTGTGAGGGTTCGCCGGGGGGGCAGCTTCGCCGAGTTGGGCCCGATGAGCGCGCCGCGTGTTCGCAGAGAAGACCAGACCCACGGCAGGTAACACAACGAGGGTCACCGTGTGCAACAGGCCCATCAGCATGAGCAGCCCTGCAACTCTCCAGGATTCATATCCGAGCCACGCCGCTAGATCCTGGGTGGTCCCTGGGGAATCGATCGGAGTCGAATACTGCAATGTCATGAACGTGAAAGCACCGAAGATCAGGTAGTAGGCAATATCGATCAGCGTGAGGAATCCGCGACCTGTCGAAGGACCCAAACGGAAGATGTCGCTCTCGAATGCGTTGCCGAAACGCCGAATGGCCGGACCCAGCACCAGCACGAGCGCAATCATGACTCCTGTAACCAGGACCTCAAGAGTCCAGAACGGCATTACCAAAGCCCCATCGATCTGGTCGACCGCGAGCGCCAAGTACAGGGCGATGAACCCGCAGGCGGCTACAACTGACATAGCGATGCGGCGCACCCGTTTGTGGTGTGCTGCGTCCTCTTGGATTGATCTGGAGACCTTGGAAAAGAGGTCAGGGCTCGGCTGGTATAGATCAGCTGTGCGGAACGCGGCAGTGAGTTTCTCTTCGATCGTCATCGCACATCCCCGACTGTTCCCCGAAGAGACGCCAAACCTCGCCGGCAATGTGTCTTGACCGAGTTGGTTGAAATGCTCAGCACATCTGCGATCTCCCGCTCTGAAAGTTCCAGATAGAACCGAAGAAGAATGCAGTCGCGTTGTCGTGGCGAAAGGGCTCGCACCTCATCGAGCAACAATCTCTGTTCTTCATTGAGGGCGAGCCTGTCTTCGGGTGCTTCAGGCACGGTCCCGACGGGGATTGCCTCTTGGTGTCGCAACGACATCAGGCCGCGTCGGTTGTGATCACGCGCCAAATTGATAACGATCGACCGGAGATAAGGGGCCGCCTTGTCCTGATCGTGTATTCGGTGAGCCGACTTGTGTAAACGGATGAACGCTTCCTGGACGAGATCTTCGGCGGCATTGCGATCGTCGGTGAAGAGACGGGCCAACCGCACCAAAGCGACACCCTCCAACTCAAACAACTGAGCAACCAGCGCATCACGGTCAACACCGACTGCGACCGCGGCTACATCCCGGGTCTGCTCGATTGCCATGAACAGCCACCGAACCGTGGTCCCCCTCAGACTCCCGGCAAACGACGCGGCAATCATGCGGCCTCTGTCTGACCTGCGTCCTCTTCCATACGTTGGGACAACCCGAGTAGACGACCAACGATAGGGAGGCTCAACACGTTGCCACCGTGAAGGACTCCCATCAACAGCAGCATCCCGCCGAGGCGAACCGTCTCCCCACGGAGTTGATCAGCGCCGACAGTGTCGGCCCACCCGGTGTCCGGTTCGAAATGGGTCGTGAAGAGAATGAATGCAGTGAAAATGAGGTAGTACGCCACATCCATCAACACGATGTAACTCTTTCCTGTTCTCGGATTAGCACGAAACACATCCGCCGCATAACTACGACCAAACCTCTTGATGAGGGGCCCAAGAGCCAGCAATGCGCCGATGAGCGCACCAACCGTTATCACTTCCAGAATCCACCAGTCCATTTGGTCTCCTCTCGACCTGATCCTGCCAGACGAACGACCATCGTCAACAGACTCGCCGTCCTAATGTTGTCGGCCGTTTCGCGAAACTCGCCAAGCACCTGACCCACCGAGTCAGACGGCGTGGTATCGCCCCCAAAAAGACCTTCCCTCCTTTGGAGCGTCACCTCATACAGACGAACAAAGGACAGGTTTGGGTGACAGACCAAACAGAATCGGCAGTCTGGAGAGTCGGTTCGCCGATATCAGGGGTCACACACATGCCCCGTGCGAGAGTCCCAGAGCGGCACATCCCGTCTATCCCAGGCCGACTCGGCCGAGCCGGCAGCTCAGCTGATCGTGTGGGAGCGACCTCACCAGCGCGGGTTCGACCCTGCTCTCATCCACCTCGGGTTCTTCGGAAAAAGGGGATCCTACTGTCACCGGGACTGCCCATATGTTCGTCTGTATCAGTGTTCCTCGAAAAAGGAGAAGAGAGATGAGGAAACTGGTAGGGATGGTGATTCTTGCTGTATCAATGGTGGCGCTGGCGCTTCCGGCGGCCGCCACCCATACTCACGTGAGGCTGACAGGCAACGGGAGCTGCGTTGTGCTCGCCGCCAATGGCAGGGAAAACGCGGTCCAGCTTCCACATGCGGACGGACTTGATACGAGGCGGCATCCGCTTCATGTCAACGTTCATCTTGGTGCGCCGGGCACGCGGCAGGGAGAGACGGTGGTGTGGGTGCAAGGAACCCCGGGCGATCTTGGAAACTGCGGAGGATATGTGAACGACTGAAATGCAGGTCTGGATCCCGGGTCACGAGTCGCGGGATCCAGACCTGAGTCCAGTAATGCGCTCTTCTCCCAGTCGCGGTAGGCAGGCTGGCGCCTGATAGACGGTGAAGGCTTCGTGAGAAAGGAGGGTCCATGACTCTGCACCGGACGCCCCGACAACCGGTGGCCCGACCGTTTGACACGCTGTCTGGATTGGCGCGTCACATCACGGTGGCCGGGGTCGCCGGTCTCATCACCGGGTTGCTCGTCGGAGGTTTGGGGGGACGGTTGTTCATGCGGATCGCTGGGGCCGCCGCCCCTGACCTTGCCCAAGGAAGGACCACCGAAGCAGGGTTCACCGTCGGGGAGATCACTTTGGGCGGGACGATGGGGTTGGTTGTCTTCGTCGGGATATTCGTGGGGATAGTCGGGGCAGCCCTTCTTCTCATCTTCCGTCCCTGGCTGGCATGGGCGGGCCGGTGGCGAGGTTTCGCCTACGGTGTGTTGTTGTTTGCGGTGGGCAGCGCAATGTCAGATGTGATGAACCCCAACAACATCGACTTCTTCATTCTCGGCAACGAGGTACTGGTGGTGGGAATGATTGTCGCCTTGTTCGTCGGTTTCGGCGTCTTCATGGAGTGGCTGTTCGGAATCCTGGATCGTCGTCTCCCTGCCGTCGAAGGTTCGGCCCGGTGGGCCTATGCCTTCCTGGCGGTCCTCGGTGCTGGTGCAGGTGGTCTGACCACCCCGTTCCTGTTGTTCAACCGGCAGGCATGCGACTGTGACCCGCCCTTCGTTGCGGCCACATTCGTGATCGTGGCTGCGGTCGGTACAGCGCTGTCGTGGTGGAACACTGTGCATCCCAGCCGATGGTGGACGGTGGCGGTCGCTTTCGGCCTGACCGGTGTCACCGGCGCAGCCGTCTTCGGGTTGATCCGTGCCTTCTCGGACGCCATCGAGATAATCAGCTAGCACGCCGACCCGGACACGACGTACTCCGCTAGGTCGCAAACACACCGACCTGCGCCGGCAACTAACCCAAAAGCCCACCTTTCACATGTCCGGCGTGATACCAGCCGATACCGGTCAGTTCGACGACCGTGTCGCCCATCACCCATTGCAGTAGACGTAGCTGGTCGAGACCGGCCACCGGTAGCTGCTCAACGGGTTTCGGCCCTTCGGCGAGCAGGCGCAGGGTTTCGGTCAGAGGGGCGGACGGTTCAATACAGAACATGGTCGCGAAGCTATCGGCTAAGTGTGACCTGGCCGCTCAGCGACCACCAACCGCAGGGATGGCACCCACAGCAGGGCAGGTCACCCGTCACAGCCGAACGGCTGTGGCGATTTCTGGGGGCGGCCTAGATCGAGTCGAAGAAGTCGGGGAGAACCTCGACATCCTCCACGATCCGCTTCGTGACCTCTACCCCCAGGCCATACTCTTTGAGGAGGTCACACAACTCGTCGCCACCGATGAGATCGACCGGTGGAGCGCCGTCCCTGGTGGCCTCCGTCTTCGCTGCCGGTGTGAACGTGCCGGCGGTTATCACCAAGCCCTTTTCACCACGGCCCGTCATGGCACCCCGGAAATCTCGGACGACACCGGCTGGAACACTCCCGGCATACCGTTTGCATTGGAAGTATGTGGGGAAACTCACCAACGACACCTTGTAGACGCCGACACGCCAGCCCTACGCCTTCGAGACGGTAGCGGTCGTTCCTGACCGCCCGACTCCGAGCCAGGAGAACGCCGACTCCCTCTTGGCGACCGAGCAGCGGTACCTTCTCGATCCCATCCATCCGCAGCTGTTCGCTCTCGAGCCTGGCGACGCCGACAGCTTCATAGCCTTTGTTGAGCACCTTGGCATGATGGAGCTTCTTCGATGGATCGCCGATACCGAGCTGTTCAACAGCGAAGCTTGGCGCCCTGTCATTGGCGCCTACGAGGTGCTCGGGATCCGACGGATTTGGGAGAAGTATCTGATCGATGCCTGGACGGACGCTGAAACCGTCCGCATCTGCCGCGAAGACAGGCGTCGCCTGATGCGACTGTTCGAAGATACTGCTCGGTTCGATTATGCACCGCCGCCGCAGCCCTCATCATCGAACTCGGTGAACATGATTCATTGCAGGTTGAACTCCGACTGCACGAAGAGACCGGTCGGATCTTCGAGAGACCAAAGCACATTTTCAGTCGAGCGTGGTTCGAACTGCTCGAAGGACTGATCGACCGATCGCAGATACCCCGACTGTGCCGATACTGCCAGAACCCTTTCATCCCCGAGAGATCAGACCAGCAGTATTGCCCGGGAAGCTCGAAACCCGGACCGATCGACTGTCAACGAAAAGGAACCGAACGACAACGACGGCGGGAACCACGGCGCCGGGAATACGACCGCATGTACAAACGATGGAAACGCGGAACCATCACCCGGGAGCAGTTCGACGATTGGGTCAAGAACAACCCACGGCGGCGGAAAGCGAAGGAGACCTCATGGGTGGCACACATCCGCAAGCACCCAAACACTGGTAAGTAGCAGGTCCGCTATGTCGATCCGGCGCGCAAGGAGCGGTCCCGAACGTTCAGTCGCAAGGTTGATGCCGAGGCATTGACCACGCTCATTGAAACTCCCCAGACCTGCTCACTGAAATTCCCCACCTCCTGAGAGGGAATACCCACTGTT
>JARGFH010000084.1 GCA_029210695.1 Acidimicrobiia bacterium | reverse complement strand
ACAGAGTGACCAAAACCCGGCCCGGGGGGTCAATTTTCAACCGGTGCCAGGGGGTCAATTTTCAGGCGGTGTTGACAATCACAACAGCCAAACAGAGCGCAATCAACAAGATTGCGATGCGTCTCGACCTCCCACCATCCCAGGTGAGACCGCTACCGATCATTTGTCCCATGAGACCTCCCAGTCCTTGGTTCTTTCGTCATACATCGGAACTTGATCGCGAAACTTGGGGACTCTTGCTCCAGCGCACAGTGGAACTAGTCCCGGCGCGGGGATGTGGACCACGCCACGGCGGCTACGCTGAAACTCATGGCACCCGAAGAAGAACGCATTGCCCTATTCCTCGACTACGAGAACCTGGCCATCGGAGCGCGCGACAACCTGGGCGTGACTTTCGATCTCAAACCGATCGCCGACGCGCTCGCCGAACGGGGACGGGTGGTGGTTCGCCGCGCCTACGGCGACTGGTCGATGTTCGATGAGGATCGCCGGATGCTGACCCGCAATCATGTGGAGTTGATCGACATCCCGCAGCGGATGGGTGCGTCGAGGAAGAACTCGGCTGACATCAAGATGGCCGTCGACGCCCTCGAACTCGCCTTCGAGCGCGACTACCTCACGACGTTCGTCATCGGCACCGGCGACAGTGATTTCACCCCGTTGGTTCACAAGCTCCGCGAGTTGAACCGGCGGGTCATCGGGGTCGGCGTCAAGGACTCGACGAGTGCGCTGCTGCCCCCGGCCTGTGATGAGTTTCTCTTCTATGAGCGGCTCGAAGGCGTCGAGGTACCGGCCGGGGCGCGGGGCGGATCCAAGAAACCCGGCCGCCGGACGAGCGATCGCCAAGAGGAGCCCAGGGTCGAATTGGAGACCAAAGGGCTCGAAGACCTCGACCAACTGGTTACCCAGACCCTGTCCGGCCTTCAGCGCACCGCGCAGGGTGCCGTTCTCGCCTCCTCTCTCAAACGGGCTCTCATCCGCAAAGATCCGACCTTCAACGAGGCCGACTTCGGGTTCCGTGCCTTCGGAGAGTTGTTGCGGCACATGGAGCAGCGCAAAGTGCTCGAGCTGACCGAAGGCAGCGCCAAAGGCGATCCGGTGGTCGACTTTCGCAGCGAGGACAGCGGCGAAGATGAGGCGTTCTCATTGCTCTTGTCGGTCGTTGCCCGGCTCGAAACCTCGGAAGGCCCTCCGGCCCTCTCGGGTTTGAAGAACCAGCTGCGCAAGCAGGATCCGAAGTTCACAGAGAAGCGCTACGGATTCGGCGGTTTCCTCCAGTTCTGCAAGGCCGCTCAGGCTCGGGGCCTCATCGAGCTCAGCTGGAACGAAGACGCTGATGACTATCTTGTGAGTGTGGCGCTGCCGGACCGGTAACCGTCAAGGGCCGGGCTTCCTGAGTCGATAAGGCTATTGATCCGCGCGCAGTGCGGACCTCGTGCCCGCAACGAAGTCAGGGAGTCGTTGGATATCTGAGCACACCGCTGATCGCGGCGAGCCCTCGAAGTGGCCTGACGCCGAACTGACAGGCTTCACCGGATCGTCGGTTGGATTCCCGATGCTCTATCGCCGCTGGCTCTCATTGCGTGGCCCGATCGCGATCGCGGCCGTTTGTCTCGGTCTCGTACTGGGCGTTGTGCTGGATTGGCCGGCTGCGTTCGGAGTGTCGGTCCTGGGGTTGGTTTTGGGAGTCGACGCGCTGCTTCGGCGCACGAAGGTGATGGGATCGGTTGTCGGCTCGGTGATGTTCGACACGACGTTGATGGGTCTGACTCTCTGGCTCCTCCGCACCCCGCCCGCAGTCATCGCGATCCCGTTCGCCTATTTGATCGCCACCGCGTTCCTGCTGCTACCTCCACAACGCGCCGCACTCCCGGTCGGCTACGCCGTCGGGTGGTTGAGTTTGCTGCTCATCGGATCAGGCCTCTGGTGGGAGCCGGAAAGTGGGAGCAGAGCCGTATTCATCTCCCTGCTCATGGCCGGCGTGTTCGTTGCCAGCCTCATCGTGATGTTCGCCTTCACGAGTCGGGCAATGGGCAGCATCAGGGTGTCCCTGGATCGGAAGGTCCGGTTCGAGAAGGCGATCTCGGCTTGTTCCCGGGCGTTCGCCACCGGCGATTCGGATACTTCGCTCGATCGTGCGCTGGGCGCCCTGCTAGTCGCCACTGAGGCTACGGCCGTATTCGTCGAGCAGAACGTCGACGATCCTGAGCGGGGTCTGTGCTCCACGCTGGTCGCCGAGGTACTCATGGAGGGGACGGAACCTGATCCGGTGGACCGGTGGACGCTGGTGCCCTGGAGTGAGATGCCGGTGTCCTTTGCCGGTTTGTCAAATGGTCGGCCGGTTGCCTTTCAGGTTGCCGATTTACCGTCCGTCGAACGCGCCAGGTACAAGGGGACGGGGCACACGACCGAGCTGAGTATTCCGATCATGGTCCGGGGTTCGTGGGTCGGGTTGATCGGATTCAACGACATCGGCGCCGACAGTCTCGGGGATTCCCATGACATCGAGTTGCTGCGAACTGCTGCCGAACTGATCGCCGCCTACTGGGAACGCATCGAGGCGCGAGAGCAGCTGAAGGAGGCGATGGCGAATCTCGAGTACCGGCACCGGCTCGAGCACGCGCTCGCCCAAAGATCCGGAGCATTGCTGGCTTCCCGTGAGTCGGCCATCGACGATGCCCTCGGGGCGCTGCTCGAGGCGACGGCAGCCGACATCGTGTTTGTCGAGGAGAATTTTCAGGACGACGAGCTGGGGCCGTGCGCCCGCATCACTCACTGGGCGGCCGACGAAGGAGCTCCCGGGATCGACCCGACCGCCCAGCCTTGGAGTGGACCTTTCAGTGCGCTTCCTTCGTTGTATGCGAAGCTGCAGCGCGGCGAGCCATCGGCAATTGCAACGACTGATTTGGCTGATCCAGAGAGAGGGTTGTATCTGGCCGACGGGATTCTGAGTGAGCTCTGCCTGCCGATTTTCGTGCGGGGCGAGTGGCGGGGGACCATCGGTTTCAGCGACTCTCAAGACGAGCGGCGCTGGACCGAAGAGGACATCCGGTTCCTTCGCACGGCCGGAGAGATGGTTGGCGCGTTTTGGGATCGGCAAGAAACGGTGACGTCCTTGAATACCCGCCTCGCCTACGAGGAAGCCCTGGCGAAGGTGTCGCGCGAACTCATCTCCGGGCGAGAGGATGCGCTTGAAGCCGCCTTCGAACATCTGGCAGCAGTGACCGGCGCCGACTACATGTGGCTGGAAGAGGTATTCGACGACCCGGATGCCGGGATGTCGTCCCGGGTTGTGCACGCGCTGCAGCCACCGAACCTGGAAGGCGTGCACATTGCGGACCTGTGGATGGGTGGGTCGCACCGCGATACACCGACGACTCCCGGGCGCCTGGCTCGAGGTGAAGCGTCCATCCTTCATACGGAGGATCTGGACGAGGGCACCGAGCGATCTATCTATGAAGCTGATGGTTTGAGGAGCGAGTTGGTGATTCCCGTCTTTGTGTTCGGGAAGTGGACGGGGGCGATCGGATTCGCCGACTATCTCCAGCGGCGGGAGTGGCACGAGAACGACATCGGCGTGTTACGTACCGCCGGAGGACTGGTTGGTTCCTATCTGGAGCGGCAGGAGACGAGCAGGCGCCTCGAGCAGTTGGTGGCCTCAAAGGACGAGTTCATCGCTTCGATCAGCCATGAGATCCGCACACCGTTGACTGCGGTACTCGGGTTCACGAACGTCATCCGTGAGGGATTCGACGATCTGTCGGATTCCGATCGCCTCGAAATGCTCGACCTGATCAACCGTGAGGCCCAGGATGTTGCATGGATTGTCGAGGACTTGCTCGTGTACGCCCGGGCGGACATCGGCACGCTGGCTGCGGTGGCGATTGATCTCAATCTCGGGGAGCAGATTGCGGCGGTGCTGGCCGGACAGCCATCCGACCTGGGATCCCGTGTGAGCGTTCGAAGCAACGGCGAACGCGCCGCGGCCGACCCGGCTCGGGTCAGGCAGATCGTCCGCAATTTGCTGACCAACGCCATGAAGTATGGAGGGCCGAACGTCGAGGTCGAGACGGCTCGGCGCGGCCCATTCGTGGTCATGCGGGTGATCGACGACGGTCGGGGCATCGATGAAAAGCATCGGGACCGGGTCTTCGCCGCCTATTTCCGGGCGCACGCTTCCGCCGGGCAGCCCGGGTCGATCGGGCTTGGCTTGCATGTTTCACGGAAGCTGGCTCGTCTCATGGGCGGTGACCTCGGTTACGACCGGGAAGACGGCAGGAGTTGCTTCATCCTGACGCTGCCGGCCGCCGGCGAACTGAAGGTCGCCTCGGCGTAGACTGAGCGTTCCTCACCTCGAGGCCGCAGGAGGTCATCATGGAACAGCATCGTCGCAGTTGGGCAGAGCCCTACAAGATCAAAGTGGTCGAGCCCATCAAGATGACCACCCGCGCTCACCGTGAGGAAGCCATCCGTACCGCCGGGTTCAACAGCTTTCTGCTGCGCTCAGACGACGTGTACATCGACCTGCTAACCGACTCTGGCACCTCGGCCATGTCGGACTACCAGTGGGCAGGCCTCATGGTCGGGGACGAGTCGTACGCCGGATCCAGGAGCTTCTACCACCTCGTCGATGCGGTGCAGGAGGTGTACGGATATCCCGAGTTGATACCAACGCATCAGGGTCGCGGCGCCGAGCACATCCTCAGCCAGTTGCTGATCTCGCCGGGTGACTACGTACCGGGCAACATGTATTTCACGACGACGCGGTTTCATCAGGAGTATGCCGGCGGCGTCTTCGTCGACGTGATCATCGACGAGGCGCACATGCCTTCTGTCGAGCACCCTTTCAAGGGCAACGTCGACCTCGTCAAGCTCCAGAGGCTGATCGACGAGGTGGGCGCCGACAAGATCCCCTACATCTCGGTGGAAACCAACGTCAACATGGCCGGCGGCCAGCCGATGTCGATGGCCAACCTCAAGGCGACCTACGAGTTGTGTCGTGCGAACGGCATTCCGGTGATGCTCGATGCCACCCGCGCCCTCGAGAACGCCTACTTCATTCAACAGCGTGAAGGGGGCTACGAGAACAAGTCTGTCAAGGACATCATGCTGGAGATCTGCTCCTACTCGGACGGCGCCACCGTGTCATCCAAGAAGGACAACCTCGTCAACATCGGTGGGTTCCTGGCGGTACGCGATCCCGAACTCGCCAGGCGGGCCCGCGCCATGCTCGTGAAGTTCGAAGGGCTGCATACCTACGGCGGCATGTCCGGGCGTGACATGGAGGCGCTGGCCCGCGGGATCCACGAGATGGTCGACACCGACGATCACGTCAGGGCGCGGATCGGGCAGGTCGAGTACCTCGGCAATGCGCTGCTCAAGGCCGGCATCCCCCTGGTGCAGCCCATCGGTGGCCATGGGATTTTCCTGGACGCGGCGGCCATCCTGCCCCACCTTGCACAAGACCAGTTTCCGGCGCAGTCACTGACGGCTGCTCTCTACGTCGACTCCGGGGTACGGGGCATGGAGCGCGGGGTCGTTTCGGCCGGCCGTGATCCCGCCACCGGCGATCACCGCTATCCGAAACTCGAACTTGTACGCATGGCGATTCCGCGGCGCGTCTACACCCAGGCGCACATGGATGTGACCGCTGAGTCGGTGGTTGAGGTCTACGAGCATCGTGAAAGCGTCGGCGGCCTGAAGTTCACCTACGAGCCGGAAGAACTCCGTTTCTTCCAGGCCCGCTTCGAGGAAATCTAAAAGAGGTCTTAGGTAATAGGTTCTGGGTTCTGGCTGGTTTCCCGGCAATTACAACCTACAACCTAGAACTTCTTCTCTCAGGGCCAAATCCCTCGCTCGAGAAGGGTGTCGGCGCACCGGCCGACTGCCACGACGTAGGCGGCTGTGCGAAGCGTTGGAGCGTCGACGGGTGGATCCTCCGGGCGGAGTCGGGCCCACGTCGCCCGATGGTGATCGATCGCATCCAGCAGACCGGCCCGACTGGTCACGACCTGATTCGTCGCTCGATACATCTTCTTGCGCAGCTTCTCCTGAACCTCGTGCTCCTCCCATTGCTGGTTCTGGAGATTCTGAACCCATTCGTAGTAGCTGACCACGACGCCGCCGGCGTTGGCGAGGATGTCGGGAAGGACGATGATGCCACGCTCATGGAGGATGGCATCGGCCTCCGGTGTGGTCGGACCGTTGGCGGCTTCAACGATCAATCGGGCCTGGATCCGACCGGCATTGCTCTGGAGGATCTGATTCTCCATGGCCGCCGGTACGAGGATGTCGCACGGTACTTCGAGGACCTCCTTGGTCGCCAGTGGCTTCGTGCCCGGGAAGTCGACGACACTGCCGGTGGCATCTTTGTGATCCTCGATCCGCGAAACGTCAAGGCCGTCCGGATCGTAGATTCCGCCTCGTGAGTCGCTGACCGCCACGATGCGGGCGCCCGCTCCTTCGTAGAGTTTGGCCGCCCACCGGCCGGCGTTTCCGAATCCCTGGATGGCGACTTCGGCTCCGTCGAGTGAGGTCAAGCCGGGCAATCCGCCCAGTTCGAGGAAATGCTCGGTCACGTACATGCTGCCCATGGCGGTGGCGCTATCCCGTCCGAGCGATCCTCCGAGGTCGAGGGGCTTGCCGGTGACAACCGGAAAACAGTTCTCGCCCGGGTGCATCATCGAGTAGGTATCGAATACCCAGGCCATCGTCTGCTGATCGGTGTAGAGGTCGGGGGCCGGAATGTCGGTGTGTGGTCCGATGTTGTCGCCCAGTGCAGATATATAGCGCCGGGTAACTCGCGCCTTCTCGCCTTCGGACAGCATCCGGGCATCGCACGCTACGCCGCCCTTGGCACCACCAAATGGTATGTCGAGCAGTGCGCATTTCCAGGTCATCCATGCAGCCAGCGCCCGGACTTCTTCTTCATTGACGCTCGGGTGAAATCGGAATCCTCCCTTGCCCGGGCCCCGGGCATTCGAGTGGAGGACCCGGTAGCCGCGGAAGACCTCAACGTGGCCGTCGTCCATTCGCACCGGGAGTGAAACCCGAACTACCTGTTCGGGTTCGAACAACCACTCGCGCAGGCCGGCGCCGTCATGGAACTGTTTGAGAAACGGCGCTGCCTGGTTGAACTGATGATTGGCAACCCGTAGCGGATTCAACTCACCTTCAGTGATCACCCCAGCCATCCTTTCGGCACGTGGACGCCGAACACCGGCCCCACCTGAATCCATGGTCCTCCCGCGCCCAGCGTGACCCAAGGGGCCAAACGGCACTCGCCGTGGGACACCCGGCCCTCCGCCATACTGTGCTCATGCAGAAGATCATCACAGCAGTTCACGATCAAGGCATCGCGTTCGACGTTCACACCCGCTCCGGCCACGACCTCCGGGTCGAGGGTGCTTCGGCCGAACACCCATCGGGACCGGGTCCCATGGAACTACTCCTGGTCGGCCTGGCTACGTGCAGCAGTACCAATGTCGTCGAGATTCTCGACAAGATGCGGCAGTCGTTCTCCTCGTTGGAGGTCGACGTTTCCGGTGAAAGGGCCCCTGAGCCTCCCCGGATCTGGACCAACATTGCACTGCACTATCGCATCGTAGGTGACGTCGATCCGCAACGGCTCGAGCGGGCGATCTGGCTGAGCGATAACAAGATTTGCTCGGCCTACACAATGCTGGCGGCGACGGCCAACATCGAAAGCACGTTTGAAATAAGTCGCGAGTGACGGGTCGCGAGTCGCGAGTGTTCCTACCTTGTCCTCTCGGAGTAGGACACCTGGTCGGGTCCTACTCGATCCCATGCTGCAACGCCGGCGATCGCCGCCCATAGTGGGATGAGCGCCGCAATGCCGGCACCTCCGCCCACCGCGGCCGCCAGCAGGCCTGCGCCAATGGCGCCGACCCGGGCGCTCTGGAGCCGGCGGGCGATGAGGAGACCTCCGGTATGGTCGGCAACCGAGCGCGGTTCGTAGATCCGCATACTGAGGCCGGCGAAAACACCAACGGCGAGCACGATCGCCTGCCCGGCCGCAGGAGCCGTCCAATCGTCCGGTGAACCACTGATGAGGGCGCCGGCGGTAGCAGCAGAGGCGATGAAGAAGGCGGCGGCGAGTTGGCGGCGAGGTGCAGGGTCGGGCAGGCGGTGATCTCTCGCCACCGCGAATGCCAGTGCGAGACCGGCCGTCCAGCCAATAGTCGAACTCGCCCCAGCGAATGCAGCTCCCGGCAGCGCGATCAGATCGAACAGAGTGGGAGGCAGCCCGGTTGACCGGTGCAACACCCTGATCGCCAGCAGTGCGAGCAGCGTTGGAAAGAGCAGCGCCTCGCCCACGGTGATGATCGCGATTCCCGCCAGCACGGCGGCCACCGCCGCCGCATTTGGCCGATCCGGGTCGAGTTCGCGACCGATCGCCCAGGCGAGGAACGACGCGACGCCTGCGTTGAGTGCCAGTCGGACGCCATCGCCGTCCGGAGCCAGCCCCCAGGCGGCCGCCGCAGCGATCCCTGAAATGAGCAGCACCACCCGGTGTGACGGGATGCGGGGGTCGACGGCTCTGGCGAGGGTGGTGAGTCGAGTCACGGGCCAAACGTAGTGGGATCGAGCGGCAATCGTGGTTTCAGCCTGAGTGTGGCCGGCGGCGCGGCGTTCTGATAGGAAGCACTGCCACGAACTCGTCATGGCGTCCGGGGACCGGTTCGCGACCGTAATCCCTGCGTGCGGTGTCATGATCCCACTGCGCGTACATCTCCGCGCAAGCCTCTGAGCAGAACTCCGAATTGTCGCCGGTGTTCCCGCCGTCCCACAGGCAGCGGGCGTACGACGCCCGCAACCAGGGCGGGTCCCACACCGCGTGGTGAATCCGATCGTGGCCGTGTTCTTCTGCCATCGATATCCAGTCTGCCCGAATGCCCGGTTCCTGCGCGCCGCTCTCCTCCCGGCTGGGAGTGTGCTACGGAAGAACCATAGATGGCAGGTGTCTAGCCCTTCTCTTCGATGCGGTGAAGTTCCGCCTCGAGGTGGAACTGATAGGCCTCGCCGACCGCCTCCATGTCGAGGCGGTAGTGGAGCACCTGGCCGTCCACCTCTAACCGGCGTCCGACTCCGACGACCTCCTTGGCGGTCGGTGTCAGGGCAACGCCGGTGGTGCGCAGGTCGATCGTGGTGCCGCTGAGCCGTCCGGCGTGGACTTCCGCAATCCCGCTCGGTTGGGCCAGCACCAGTTCGACGGCTCCGTCCCCGCCGCTCCGAAAGTAGCCGGTCTCGCTGTGCATCGGCGCTCGGTCGGAGAGCGCCCATGTGCGCTGACGGTAGATCAGAAACGGTTTGCCGACGTGGCTGAACTGGATCTCTTCTCCGTACTCGAACGAGTCTATGGTCGGGTAGTCGCCGCGACCGGTCCCTTGCCAGGTGCCGAGCAGGAACGCCAGCGGGCTGATGTCAGGGTGAACCTCGATGGTCACGATGTCGCCTTTCGCGTTATGCGTGAAGACTAGAGGCGATGGATCCTGGTTCTGCCGGGATTCGCCAGTGTGCCCGGCGCGCCTACGCTGGTCGGGATGTTCGATTCGATCGTGAAGCGGTACCGGGATTCCCGGGGAGCAAGCCAGACCGGCGATACAGCCTGGACGCTTGCGCTCGCTGCGCTCGTCGGTGTGGCGGTGGGCGCCGCCGCTGCTCTGTTGATCTTCGCGGTCGACGTTGTCCGCGACCTCTTCGCCGACGGAGGGGAGAGCCTGGGAATCGGTGAGTGGATCGTGTTCCTCTCTGTTCCCATCGGGTTCCTCGGCGCCTTCTGGATCGCCACCCGCTTCGCTCCTGAGGTCGAGGGTGATGGCGTGCCTGAGGCGGCGGTCGGGCTCGCCCTCCACGGCGGGTACCTGGCCAGTCGTTCGGTTCCGTTCAAGATTCTCGCCACCGCCCTCACCCTGGGAGGCGGTGGGTCGGCCGGTCGGGAGGGCCCGGTTGTTCAGATTGGAGCAGCGATCGGGTCGTTCGTGTCGCGCAAGGCCCGGCTCGGCGAAGACCAGATCAGGGGCATGGTTGCTGCCGGCGCCGGCGCCGCAATTGGTGCCAGCTTCAACGCCCCGATTGCCGGCATGTTGTTCGCCATGGAGGTCATCCTCCGCAGCTTCGCGGCCCGGCATCTGAGTTCAGTTGTGGTCGCCTCTGTTGCAGCAGCTGTGACGGCCGAGGGGCTGTCGAATGCGTTCGGATTGAATGAGGTTCTGCTCGTGGCATTCCCGTTCGGAATGGGTGACTCGCGGGAGTTGTTGTTGTATCTGCTGCTCGGCCTGGTCGTGGTCGTTGTCGCCTGGGCATTCCTGCGGTCGCTCGACATCGTGGAGACACTGGCTGCCCGGATGCCGGGTCCGAAGTGGGCCAGGCCGGTGTTGTTCGGGCTGGTGGTCGCCTCCATCGGGTTCTTCGAGCCGCAGGTGCTCGGAACGGGTCAGGTGTTCACGCGTCAAACCCTGCAGCTGGTGGCGGAGAGCGGCGACGTGTGGTGGGCGCTCCTGCTCCTGGTCGGACTGAAGCTGTTCGCCACCACCATGACGCTGTCTTCGCGCGGATCGGGTGGGGCATTCATGCCCTCCCTCTTCCTCGGTGCCGCGCTAGGTGCCGGCTTCGGGGAATTCCTCGCTCCTCATTGGACGATCTCAGAGCTGCATCCCGGCGCCTTTGCCATCGTCGGCATGGCCGCCATGTTCGCCGCGGTCGCCAGGGCACCCCTCACCGCCATCCTGATCGTCTATGAGATCATCGGAAGGGACTACGCGCTGATCCTCCCGTTGATGCTGGCCGCAGCCATTGCCACCGTGCTCACCGACTTGCTGCATCCTGAGAGTGTGTACACGATGCCGCTGAAGCGGCGTGGCATCGTGCTCACCACCGTCGGCGAAGTCGATCTGCTGGATACGATCTCGGTAGGCGAAGTCATGTCGACGAATGCCGCCCTCGCCAACCCGGCGATGACGTTGCAGGAGCTTCAGGGTGAGCTTGATCGGCATCGCCATCACGGCATGGCGGTCGTCCACGAGGACCGGCTCGTCGGGCTCATCACGGTTAGCGACATCATGCGAGCAGGAGGCGCACGGGATGATCTCACCGTCGCTCATGCCATGACACATCGTCCGGTCACGGTGCAACCTTCGACACCGGTGTCGGCGGCCCTCGAGCGGATGGCCGCCCTGGGGATCGGCCGAATGCCGGTCGTTGCGGATGATGATCCCGGCCACCTGGTCGGGATGTTCCGCCGGGAGGATGCAGTCCGGTCCTACCACTATGCCCTCGCCGCCACCACCGGACGGAAACTCGATCGTCAGCGGATGGCGACCAGGACCGACCCCGGCACACGGTTCTTCGATTTCCGGGTCCCGCCGGGTTCGTTTGCAGACGGCCGGCCGCTCAGCGAGGTGACCTGGCCCGAGGGTTGCACGCTCGTTTCCGTGCGCCGGCACACCGATGTGATGGTGCCGACCGGCGGAACCGTCCTCGAAAGCGGCGACGTCGTTACCGCATTCGGAACAACTCGCGGGTACTACCGGTTGATCGATCGTCTGAACGCCACGGCCGACGAACCAACCGCAGAAATCGAATTAGAAGAGCTCAACGAGAAACCAGACGAACAATGAGCCACACTCGCTCGTAGCGACTCGCGACTATCCCCTAGGTGGCTGCCGAAAAAGTGGCTTTCGGTGAGGTTGGTTGGCGGCGGGCCAGTCGTGGGTGATGCCGGAGACC
>JARGFH010000083.1 GCA_029210695.1 Acidimicrobiia bacterium | reverse complement strand
TGGTCTCCGGCATCACCCACGACTGGCCCGCCGCCAACCAACCTCACCGAAAGCCACTTTTTCGGCAGCCACCTAGGGCAAGGTGCACGGCGTCGGGTCCTCAGGAACCTCACGCCAGACGAACGGGCGGGCAATAACACGACGCTCGGTCCCCCAGATGAAACCCAGATCGCTGTTTGGAGGCCGGAAGTGCACCTCGAGGTGGTTGACCGAGTTGTCCGTTTCACCGTAGACCACCCCGTAGATGGTGGCCAGGTTCTTGGCGCCGACGGAGCCTTTCGAATACATGACCCATCGCTGATCGTCGCTCGAAGAGAGGTTCTTCCCGAACTGCAAATCGGAACTGGCCTGATACCCAACGAGCGTCACTGTGATGGGAGCCTGGGTGGGGTCGATATTCGAACTGCCGTCGACGGTCAACTGACCGTCGAACACCAGCATGAAGTCGTCGGTGAACGTTGATCCAGCCCCCTGCGCGAGACGCCACGTGTACGAACCGGCGTCGGTGACGCGATGCCATCCTTTGAGGTTGCCGCTATTCGCCTTGTACCAGAGATCGAAGCTGTTCCAGGTCGACCACTCATACACGGGCCCACCGGCCGGGACACCGTTGAAGCTGTGGGGTCCGCCGTAGGTCGCCGTGATCTTGTTCCAGTCGAAGTCGGGTAGCGGATCGGCAACCACCGGTTCCAGCGTAACCAGGTTCTGGCCGAGCGAGCCTGCGGTGAGGTCCGAGCCGGCCAGGACGTTGCCGAAGAGGCTCACCTTGCCCACCACCGTCGCCTTGGTGAAGAAGGCGTCGCCGGCCGCCACCGTGACATCACCTCCGTACACGGAGCCCGGGTTGTCATCCTGAAGGTGAGTCCCTGCCATCACATTCCCCTCAATGATCAGGTTGGATCCACTCGGAATCGTCAGTTGACCGGATGTGGTCAGGTCCCCGTCACCGGCAAAACCTGGATCATTCGCCCAAATCTCCGTGTGGTTGGTGATCGTCACGTCGGCCGCCGAGTACACATCACCGTAAATCGTCTTCTGGTTGCCGGCGGCCACACCACCGGAAGCCGCGAAGAGGGCGTAGACAAAACCACGCTTGATCACTATCTCGACCTCTTGCTCGATCTTGCGCATGCTCAGCTGGCGGGACGAAGTGTCCCGGCCCCAACCCCACGACTCCACGAAGTACCGGTGGTCGTTGAGGTTGGCCGGTGTCGCATCCGAAACGTCCACCCAGTACTGCCCGAGTTGGCGGGTCACCCCGTCCTCGATGCTGGTCACACTCTCGATGGCACAATCCCCACCGAGATCGGTCCCGTTCCCGGTCCAGTACGGCTGGTTCTTGAGGGTCGTCTGAGACAGCTCATACATAGCCTGCCGGACCCCGGCATCGGCCACATGCAGTGCAGTCGTCCGGTGATGATCGTAGGTAGTCTCGTCGAGTTCATGGACCGATACCGAGTACCACACGGCACCCAGTGAGAACACGATGAACGCAACCATGAGTGCAGTTACGATCCCGATGCCGTCTTCTCTGTTGAACAAGCGCATCATGACTCCTCCCCTCAACAGCCCGGCCCATTGGGAACCCAGATGTTCCGCCCCGACAGTTCTGTGGTCAGCAGGATTGGACTGATGTGGTCTGTTGCGGACTCATCGAGCCACAAACGAACCGTGATCACCTTGCCATAACTCGGATAGCCGGCTTCTTGATCGTTGGTGAAGAGTGGAACACCAATGGTGCCTACCGGCAACGTGTGAGCGGTGTTGTAATCGTCATCGACCACTGTGGCATTCACGACGCCTTCCACCACAGGCGTCCATGTCGCTCCCCCGTCGGTCGATTTCTCGAGATTGGTACCGTTGAGGCTGTAGGTGATGTCCCGGGTACCGGTTGGCGTGCTGGCGGCCGTGTATGCCCGCGTGATGAGTCTGAGCGTATCGCCGGGAGCATCTCCCGGCGCCGGTGTACAGATCACTTCCGCAGCGCGCAATTCCCGGTCGATTCGTTGGAGAGCCAGACGGCCGTTGTCGTTGCTCCTGGCCACATTCGTGATTTGCCCCGTGGCGTTCATTCCGCTGATCATCGTCGGAAGGAACACTGCCGCCACAATGACCATGAGGAACAGAGCCACCATCAACTCGGTGAGCGTCACCCCATCGTCGGCTCGGTGAAGGCGAATGAGGTGCATCTAGAGATCCGGGTTGATGTAGGCGGAACTGGCGGTGACGCCGGGCAGCTGGAACACCAGGGTGTAGTCGAACAGCACTCTCGCCAGCTTGGTGTCCTCGGCGTAGTAGTGAATCGTTCCCGTCACAATGGGGGGAACCTGAATCTGAGCGCCGGCGGTGGCTCCCGCTAGGTAGAAATCCTGGTTGAGAACGGGATTGTTGACGCTGAGCTCTTCGATCGTGACCTGTTCAAAGATGTCCGGCCAGTTCAGGATACCTGCCGTCGAACCGGGTGTCAGTACCAGAGGCGCCGTGGAGCTCACGACAGGCGGGATCGCCCCCATCGAGGCCAGGTTGGTCGGCCCGAAGATGGTCACGTAGTTATTGGTCACGGTGTCCCAGACGTTGATCGTGACGTTGCCGGTTACCAGACTCGGAGCGAGCGCCGCCTCACCGGCCGACAGCGATCCGGACACCGACGGCAAAACGACCTTCATCCACCCCTCGAACTTGGTGCTGTTCTTGGCGAGGACCGTGTCGTAGAGGAACAAGACCTCCTGGGACGCCAGGCTGAAGGTCGTGTCGATCTTGCGGGAAGCGTCGGTCGTGGAGAACCGATCGATCCTGGCGTCGTAGTCGAGCGCAGTGCCGGACGTCAGGCGTCCGTAGTGTACGGGGATGAAGTCATAGGAGCCGATGGACTCTCCGTAGGACGCCGCCAAAGCCGCTCCATATTCGGGAGTTCCGAACCCGAAGCTCCCGGCACCATTCACGTCGAGTTCGACCAGTGGCAGACCGTCGGACGCGTCCTGGGCGTGAGCAACCGCCTTGATCACTTCGGTGTTCTGCGCAGCACCACCATCCGACCATTCGAGGCCGAACAGCATGTAGTTGGGCGGCGACGGTACTACACCCGGAGCCTGCCAGCGCACGAGGTCCAGGTTGACCGTGTCGGCCGGAGACGGCGGGGCGGAGGTGCCGAAGTGGTCATCCGAGGCCAGAGTGAAGACGTCTGCATCAATCCTGCTGCGGAACGCGGCAACTGCGCCGTCCCATACCCACTCGCTGGACGGTGAGCTGACTTCGATGTCTGCCGCCGACACGTAGTCCGTCGTGGCTCGGGCGTGCGCGGTGGGTCCCCGGAAGAACGTGCCGTCGATCAGCAGCGGACGCTCGTAGGCGGCGTCCAACCATCCTGAAGTTCCCCCCATGTAGCCGGTGATCGAAACCGCCCCGCCGAAGAAGTCGACGTTGGCATCCAGCACCGGGCTGGGCGGGGCTTCGAATGCCGAGGCGTAGGTGACCTGGCGGATCTCCCGACGGAAACCGTTGGGCGGGTCCCATTGAACGATGGCAGTGATCTTGCGGTAGCGCTCCTCACCGGCGACATCGGTCTGCTGGGTGACGAAGAGGAATCGATCGTAGGTGACGTTGTCACGCAACTGTTGATCGTTGAACGAGAGAAACGGGTCAAAGGTGGGACCGTTGGCAAAGACAATCCGCTCCCCTTCGAACAAGTACCCGCCCAAGCCGTCCGGCGTGACGCCGAACTCTGTGGCCCAGTCGGCACAGGCGACACCGCTTACACCGTCTGCGGGGACCGGCGTAGGACAGTCGGCATCGTTGCTAGCGCCGGTCAAGCCGACGTTGTCCCATTCGAGCGAGCGGGCCCGTTCGAGCAACTCGGAAGCGAGGGCTATGGCGGCCGTCTGCCGTCTGCTCTCGTTCACCACCCGGATCGAACTGTCCAGGGAACGAAACAAGACCAGCATTGACCCGAATACGATTACGAGGGCGACCACCGATTCCAGAATGCTGAAACCTGCCTCGCCATCGCGACGCCATAGAGAGCGGAAAGCTTCCATGCCCTGGTTATCGGATTGACGGCCGTGACTCTTGAGGACTCCGTCGGGTCATCTGCGCCTGCCGCCTGAGGACTAGTTACCGATCGGAACCTCCGGGGACCAGGCGATACGCGTCGTATACGCCCTCAACGCCGCGCAGGTCCTCCACCAGCCGTTCGACCTGAGCAGGATCAGAGAGCTCGACCTCGTACCGGAGGACGGCGACCCGGTCTCGACCCGTGGCCGAAGACGAGGCCGTGATGTTTCCCCCGAGATCCGAGACGGCGGTGGTGACATCGCGGAGCAGTCCGGAACGATCGAGAGCCTCGACCTGGACCCACACCGCAAACGTCCCTACTCGCTCGGGAGCCCAGGCGACTTCGATCATCCGTTCCCGGCGTTCTCCCATCGCCACGATGTTCGTGCAATCGGAACGATGAACCGACACGCCTCTGCCGACGGTGACAAAACCGACGATGTCATCGCCGGGCACGGGCGCGCAGCAGCGGGCGACGCGGACCCACACGTCGTCCAGTCCCTCGACGATGATCCCCGGGCCGGTCCGGATCTCGCTGCGCGGTTTCGGCGGGGCGAGCAGGTCTTCATCGAGTGACTCTTCAGGTCGAACCAGCCGAAGGACTCTGTGCACTACGGCGGATGCGCTGCTTCCTCCCTCACCTACCGCCACGTACAGGCTGTCGAGTTCGGCATGACCTAAGTCCTGGGCGACCAACTTGAGCGCTCGATCACGATCGGCCGCATTGAGTCCCAAGTTCTCCTTCTTGAGGAGGGCGGCAATCTTGTCCCGACCCTCCCCCAGTGCCGCATCGCGCCGTTCCTTTGAGAACCATTGACGGATCTTCGCCTTGGCCCGCGACGTGCGAACGATCTTCATCCAGTCACGACTCGGACCCGCCTCGGTCGCCTTCGAGGTCATCACCTCAACTATGTCGCCCGACTCCAAACGGGTGTCGAGCGGGACGAGTCTGCCGTTGACCTTGGCACCGGAACATCGATGACCGACTTCCGTGTGGATCGAGTAGGCGAAATCGATAGGCGTCGAACCACGCGGCAAGGTCTTGACCTGGCCTTTCGGCGTGAGCACAAACACCTCGTCTTCGTACAAGTCGAGCTTGAGGTGGGTGAGGAACTCCTCCGGATCGTCGTGGTCCTCCTGAAGCATTCTGAGATCGGCCATCCAGGGAAGGTCCGAGCCGGCCCCCTCCTTGTAGCGCCAGTGGGCGGCGATGCCGTACTCGGCCCGCTCGTGCATCTCGCTAGAGCGGATCTGCACCTCGAGTGGTTTCCCGCCTGGGCCGATCACGGTCGTATGCAGGCTCTGATAGAGGTTGAACTTGGGCATAGCGATGTAGTCTTTGAACCGTCCGTGAACCGGGGGCCACATGGTGTGGATCAGGCCCAGCGCTCCATAGCAGTCACGAACGTTCTCGGTGATGATCCGGATACCGATCAGGTCATGGATCTCTTCGAACGGTTGCCCGGTGGTCACCATCTTCCGGTAGATCGAGTAGAAGTGCTTCGGGCGTCCGGTGACGATCGCGCCGATTTCCGACTCCGCCAGCGTGCCACGTACCGCCTCAACAGCCTCTTCGATGAACGCCTCACGCTGCGGCGCCCTGTGCTGGATCTGTTCTTCGATCTCCGTATAGCGGCCCGGCATGAGGATCTGGAAGCAACGGTCTTCCATCTCGTGCTTGATCTCCTGCACCCCGAGCCGGTGGGCTAGTGGCGCGTACACCTCGAGCGACTCGGTGGCGATGCGCTGCTGCTTTTCAGGTGACAGTGGATCGATCGTTCGCAGATTGTGTAGGCGATCGGTCAGTTTGATTAGCAGCACCCGCAGATCCTGCGCCATGGCAACGACCATCTTGCGGATGGTGGCCGCCTGGGCCACCTCTCTGGAATCGAAACGTACCCGATCGAGTTTGGTTACACCGTCGATGAGGGCAGCAACGTCGGAGCCAAAGGCTTTCGTTACCTCATCGAGCGTTAGATCGGTGTCCTCGACCGTATCGTGCAGGATCCCGGCGACGATCGTGTCGCGATCCAGGCCGTACTCAGCCAGCACCAGGGCAACGGCGAGCGGATGGGTGATATAGGGCTCGCCCGACATGCGGAACTGGCCCATATGCTGCCTGTGAGCAACGTCGTAGGCACGGATGATCGGTTCTACGTCCACATCCCGGTGGGTCTTCGAGAACACGCGGACAATCGGATCGACTTCTGCGACGAGAGCTTCGTCGGTGCGAGGCTCGGCCTCAGTCGCCATACGTCACGAGCGCGCGCATGGGAAGTCCATTGAGCGCCTCCCGACCGTTGAGGAACGTCAACTCGACCAAGACGATCATCCCGACGATATGCGCACCGGGACGATTCAGAAGTCGGGTGGCGGCGGCCGCGGTGCCCCCGGTGGCAATCACGTCGTCGACCACCAGGACCCGATCAGCGGCTTCCACTGCATCGATGTGCATCTCGAGCGCGTCGATACCGTACTCCAAGGAATACTCTTCTCGCACGACTTCGTATGGAAGTTTGCCCGGCTTGCGCAACGGGACGAACCCGGCTCCCAGCGCCATGGCGACCGGGGCGGCGAGGATGAAACCGCGTGACTCGATCCCGGCCACCTTCGTTATCCCCTGATTCATGTAGGGAGCGGCGAGCGCCTCAACGATGTCAACGAGGGCGCCGGCATTTCCCAGTGCCGGCGTGATGTCCTTGAAGATGACTCCCGGCTCTGGGAAGTCGGGAACATCCCGAATGAGCGAACGAAGCATGCTTTCAATCACGGTCGGAGGGTACCAGGATCATGCATACGTGAGACTCGAGCGGAAGTCGTGTCACCGAGCCAGTAGGTACTGGTACGTGCGCTAGCGCTTCTTGCGCTTCTTTGGCGGCCTCGGCGTGACTCCACCCACCGTCGGCGGTCGCGCTGCTCGCGGCGCGGAAGTCCGGCCGGCCGACGCCTTGGTGAGCTTGGCTTCGCGGCGCCCTTCCAGGCGTCGACGATGCAACTGCCAATAGTCTTCCTTCTCTTTCCACACGGCAAGCAGCGGCGAGGCGACGAAGATGGACGAATAGGTTCCGGCAGCGATTCCCACGAACAACGCCAACGCGAACTCACGCAAGGTGGCGGCGCCGAGGAGATAGGAACCGACGAACAGGAGGGAGCCCACGGGCAAGAGACTCGTCAGAGACGTGTTGATGGAGCGCATCAACACCTGATTCATGGCCCTGTTGACGATTTCCGTGTACGTGTGGCTGTCGCTCCACGACTCGACGTTCTCAGTGACCTTGTCAAAGACCACCACCGTGTCGTAGAGGGAGTAGCCGAGAATCGTCAACACCGCCACCACCGTTGCCGGGGTCACCTCGAATCCGACCAGGGCGTAGACACCAAAGGTGATAATCAGATCGTGGAACAGTGCCGTAAGCCCGGCCATGGCCATCTTCCACTCGAAACGCCAGGCGATGAAGAGCGCCACGACCACCAGGAATACGACTAGAGCCTGGATGGCTCGTGCCGTGATCTCCGCTCCGAAGGTCGGCCCGACCGCCTCAACGTCGGTCTCTTCGATACCGACGCCGCCGGTGTCGGCAACGGTGTGCACGAGTTCGCTCTCTAGCGCCTCATCGAGTGCGGGCGTCCGTACACGAAAGGCAGTCGCTCCGTCGAGCGAGTCCAGGAACTCGATTCGGGCATCGCCGAGGCCTATCGCGGTCAGCGCCGCCCGCATGTCGGCCACCGTGGCGTTCGTTTCGTTGGCGACCTGCACGATGACGCCGCCCTCGAAGTCCACATTGAGATTGAGTCCGCGGATCACGAAACCGGCCAGGGAGACGAAGACGATCGTCCCTGAGATGATGAGCCACCGCCTTGCATTGCCGACGAAATCGAAAGAAGTATCAGCCCGGTACAGCCGCGAGAACGTACTCATGACGTGCTCCCCTCCAGGGCCACTCCCGTAGCGCCGCGGATCGAGAACCAACCACCTTCGCCGAATCCCGTGCGGGCAAGGATCCCGACGACGTTCCTCGTGAAGAAGTAGGCAACGATGACATCGACGACGGTTGCGATGCCCAGGGAGAGGGCGAATCCCTTGACGGGGCCGATTGCCAGCGCATACAGCAGGAACGCGCCCATGAATGAGACCGTGTCTGCGGTGAGAATCGTACGGAACGCCCGTGCGAATCCTTCGTCGACGGCGAGGAGCAGCGACCGACCCTCGCGAATTTCCTCCTTGATTCGTTCGAAGAAGACGATGTAGGAGTCGGCGGTGATGCCGATCGACACGATGATGCCGGTGACTCCGGACAGCGTCAGCGTCAACCCTTGCACCCGTCCGAGAGTACCGATCGTGGCGATCAGCAGGCTCCCGAACACGGAGATCCCGAGCACAGTCACGAGACCGAGAACCCGGTAGTAGAACACGACCGCGATCGCCACCAGAATCAGCCCGCCCAACCCGGCCACGAGGCCGGCCTGCAGGGAGTCCGAACCGAGCGTGGCGGAGACCTTCTTCACATCCAGACGCTCGAAGGAAATCGGGAGCGAACCGTATCGAAGCACGACGGACAGGTCCTGTGCCTCCTGCTGGGATCCAACGCTGATGATGGCGGTGCCGCCGGCGATGCCCTCATCGGGGGTCACCCATGGTGCGGACATGATTTCACCGTCGAGCACGATGGCGATACGACGCTGCGGGTCGATGTACAGGCCGTATTGAGCGGCCTGTTTCGTCATCGCTTCGAAGGCATCGGCGCCGGTGGAATCCAGACCCAGTTGGACCACCCAACGATTCTCGGTGGGGTCGAAGAATGGCAGCGCCTCGTCGACCTGATCGCCCATCAGATCGGTTCCGCCGACGAGCAGGACCTCGGCGATCGTCCCGTCTTCGGCGTACTGCGCCAGCCAGCCCGGTTGGGTTGGGTCGTCGGCAATGGTCAGACCGGAGTCTGGGTCGATACCGGGGAGAGTGGTGGTAGTGGTCGTTGTCGTGGTGGATGACGAGGTCGTCGTCGATGAAGAGGTCGTCGTACTGTCGTCTGCCGGAGCAGTGGTCGAAGTGGGGGTCGGGTTTGTCGTGGTCGTCGTGTCCAGCAACCCGGCGAACGGATCTCCGGCCGTTCGCTCTGCGAGCACCGGCCGGAATGACAGCTGGCCGGTTTGGCCGATCACGCTGAGCGCTTGCTCCTGGTTGGTCACACCGGGAAGTTGGATAAGGACGTTGCGGTCACCGGAGACCTGGATCTCCGGCTCCTGGACCCCGCCGATTGCCTCGATGCGACTCCGCATCACCTCAACCGCTTTGGCGAGAACGTCCGAATCGGTCCCCTCGGGCGCGCGCAGGATGACCGACGTTCCTCCCTTGAGATCGAGTCCCAGCTTGGGCGCCATGTCGTTGGTCAGCGCCAGCGCGAGACCTCCCCAGGCGACCGCCAGGATCACCAACATCGTGACCGCGCGCTTCGACATCAGTCTTGATTGACTTTCGTGGCTATTGCGCGTTTGCTGAACTTGAGTGAGCCGTTCTCAACCTCGAGGACGACACCGTCTTCGTCAATCCGGCGAACCGATCCGAAGATGCCTCCGACGGTTTGAACCTGGTCGCCGATCTCCAGCGAATCCGCTAATTCCGCTTGCTTCCGCATGCGAGATCGTTGCGGTCGCACGATCATCAGGTAGAAGACCACGCCGAGGAACAGGAACATGATCAGCGTCGGTATTGAACTTGTCGAGGTCTCTGAAGCTTGGGCAAGAATCACGTTGTTCTCCACGAAGATGGCCCGCGGGAGCGGGCTCCGGCCAGATGCTAGCCACGACCCACGGTATCGGAAAACGCACGACGCTCCGACACGCTCTCCCGAAACGCGGTAAACGAGTCGGCGCGAATGGCCTCCCCGGCATCTCTGAGGAGGTTGAGGGTGAAGTGGAGATTGTGAATCGTCAGCAACCGGTGCGCTGCCAGTTCCCCGGTAACTACCAGATGTCGCAGGTAGGCGCGGCTGTATCGCGCACAAGTGGTGCACCCACACTCGGGGTGAATCGGGCCGCCTGCTTCGGCGTTTTCGGCCCGCCGGATGTTGAAGTCTCCGTCGAGTGTCAATACCTTGCCGTGCCTGGCGAGACGGGTCGGCCACACGCAATCGAAGAGATCGGCACCGCGCTGGACGGCGTCCAATACCCCATCTGCATCACCCAACCCCATCACATATCTGATCTTGCGGTCGGGCAACTCGGAGAAGGCCGCTTCCAGCGCCCGATTCCGGTCATCGGGTGACTCCCCCACCGACAGACCCCCAATGCCGAAGCCGGGAAAACCGAGGGCCTCCGTCGCTCTGGCGCTGGCGGCCCGCAGCTCCTCATCGGTACCGCCCTGGACGATGCCGAACAGCGCCTGGTCTGGGCGCGTATGAGCTTCGAGAGCCCGCTCGGCCCAGCGAAGGGTGCGCTCCATCGCCGCCTGCACTTCGGATCGTGGTGCAGGCAGCCCTATGCATTCGTCGAGCACCATTGCGATGTCGGGGCCGAGGTGTTCCTGGATTCGGACCGCTTCCTCCGGACTGAGTCGTACGGGTGATCCGTCGTACGTTGACCGAAACGAAGCTCCGTCCTCGTCGATCTTCGGACCGAGCGAGAAGATCTGATACCCACCGGAATCGGTGAGGATCGGCCCGTTCCACGCCATGAAGCCATGCAGCCCACCCAGCCGATCGATGAGTTCTGCTCCCGGCCGCAGCATCAGGTGGTAGGTGTTGGCGAGGACCATTTCCACTCCGAGCGACCTCAGATCCTGCGAATCGAGAGTTCGAACCGACGCCCGGGTTCCGACCGGCATGAATCCCGGCGTGACCACTTCGCCGTGGGGCGTCGTGAGGGTTCCGCGGCGAGCGGTGCCGCTCGTGGCCGAGATCGAGAACTGAACGGCCCCAGTCATCGTCGCTCGACCTCCGCGTACATGGCATCCCCGAACGAGAGGAATCGATACCCGCGTCGTAGGGCGGTCTCGTACGCGAGACGCCACCGGTTGCCGAGCAGCGCGGCAACGAGAACAACGAGCGTTGAACCAGGCACATGGAAGTTCGTGATCAACCCGTCGATGGCTCGAAACGAATAGCCGGGCTTGATGAATAGATCTGTCGAACCGTCGAACGGTCGCACCCGGCCCTCCCGGTCAACTGCCGACTCCAAAGACCGAACAACAGTGGTACCGACCGCCACGACCCTACCGCCCCGCCGGCGGGTAGCGCTGATGGCCGAGCCGGTCTCTTCGGGAACGGTGACCCGCTCGCTGTGCATGTGATGCTGGTCGATCCGATCGGCGGAGATCGGTCGGAAAGTGTCGAGACCTACGCGTAGATCTACATAGGCGAGCCCGACCCCCCGTCGGCTGAGTCCTTCCAGCACCTGCTCGCTGAAGTGCAGACCGGCAGTAGGAGCCGCCGCCGATCCTAGGTCCCCCGCATAGACGGTCTGATAGCGGCCCGGATCCTGGAGAGGCGTGTGGATGTACGGCGGCAAGGGGATCTCTCCGGCACCTTCGATGAGCGATTCGAGTTGGCTCTCGCGCACATCAAGGAACTCGATCGTACATCGACCCTCGACCGGTGCCGTGCACACAATCGCCTTCAGGCCCGGTGGGAACTCCAGGAGCTGGCCGGGCCGAACTCTCCTGGCCGGTCGGATCAGCGCCTCCCAGATGGCTTCGTCCCTGGAGAGCAGCAGCACTTCTACCGCCCCGCCGGTCTCGACCTTGAACCCGCGCAAGCGAGCTGCCCGCACTCTGGTCCGGTTCACAACAACCAGATCGCCGCCTGCGAGCATCAACGGCACCTCGGAAAACACATGGTCTGCCATATCGCGAGTGTCCAGCAGCCTGGCCGCGTGACGCGGCTCGACCGGCGTCTGTGCAATTGCCGCGTCGGGAAGGTCGTAGTAGAACTCGGAAGTCTGCATTCGGTGACTCATGTCACCATTGCGAATGACCAATTGCCAATTGCCGACCGGCTAGACACCCCAGGGTTGTATCTTGTCAAGCGGCGGCTTTGTCTCGTGTTGTCTGGCGGTGGGCCCAGGCGGT
>JARGFH010000082.1 GCA_029210695.1 Acidimicrobiia bacterium | reverse complement strand
TCATTCTCCCAGGTCAGAAGGCATTTTCTATGTCAATCCCAACCGTCAGACACCGATCAGACCGGTGGATCCAGGCTGAATGTATCGGCCCCCCGGAGAGGCAAGTGAAGGCGGAATCCCTTGTAGACATTGGATATTCCTCATGCCCATCGTCACCCGACCAGATCGCCGCTAGCGTGAGCGCATGGACACCATCACCGCCCTCGCCGACGAGTTCCACGCGTTCCATCTGCAATCCGACCGAATGGGTGCGCTCTGGAAGGGCAACCTCGACACCCTCGAACTCTGGGAGGACTTCACGCCGGATGGCGTCGAACATCGACGGTCGGAGCTACGGCGTTTCGCTTCCACGGCAGGAGCAGCCACAGTCGAGATCGGACCCCATCCAACGCTCGACCTGATCGCCTTTGCTGCGGGGTCGACCGACGAGCAACTCGAGTGGTATCACGATCTCCAGCTCTTCAACTCGAATATGGGTTTCCATCCGATGCTTCTGACCTTCGGTCCGCGGTTTCCGTTGACGACGGCCGAGCACGGCGAGCGCTATCTGGTGAGAATGGCCAATCTCCCGGACACTCTCACGG
This sequence comes from Acidimicrobiia bacterium, assembly GCA_029210695.1. Taxonomy (NCBI): domain Bacteria; kingdom Bacillati; phylum Actinomycetota; class Acidimicrobiia; species Acidimicrobiia bacterium. The sequence continues at coordinate 12,009 of JARGFH010000082.1, read as the reverse complement.
AATTCGCGGCCCGGATTGTGTCGGCCGTTGCAAGGGGCCGGGTCGCCAACCGCACCATCGGTGAGCAGACACTGGCCGGCCTCGATCGCCATCTCGGGGCACCGACCGATCCGCTCCTCGCCCAACCTGCACCAACCGAGATGACCGCAACCGAAGCTGCACGCTGGAGGGACCGGCTGGCCGCCATCCTCACCGATCAGGTCCGACCGGCGTTGTCCGATCTTCGGAAGGTGGTCCACGACGTGGCCCTTCCGGCGGCGCGCCCCGATAGTCAACCCGGTCTCGTGTATCTGGACGGCGGGGCCGAGAGCTATGAGCGTTTGGTGTGGGCGAATGTCACGAGAGCGGTGCCGTCTCGCCGGGTCCACGACATCGGCCGGCAGCAAGTGGAGAAACTCGAAGACGAATACCCGCAGATTGCCGGCCCGCTCCTCGGCACAACGAACGTCGCCGAGATATACGATCGGCTTCGCAGCGATCCCGCTCTTCACTACTCCGATGCCGCGACCCTCGTGGCAGATGCCACCCGTGCGCTCGCCAGGGCCGCGGCGGCCATGGGCGACTGGTTCGGCGTCCTGCCGAAAGCGCCGTGTGTTGCCAAATCGATCGAGCAGGGGCCCCTTGCGTTCTATTCGCAACCCGCTATAGACGGTTCCAAGCCCGGGACGTTCTTCTTCAACACCGCCGACCCGTCGATGTGGGGAACCTTCCAGGTCGAAGCAACGACATATCACGAAGGGATTCCAGGCCACCACCTGCAGGTAGCCCTGGCGCTCGAGAACGAGGATCTTCATCCGATTCACCACGAACCGCTCTCCGTTGCATACCTCGAAGGGTGGGCCCTCTACACGGAGCGGGTCGCGGACGAGATGGGGCTGTATTCGTCTGATCTCGACCGGGTCGGCATGCTGGCGGCCGACTCGATGCGGGCCTGCCGGTTGGTCGTGGATACCGGCCTCCATGCCCTCGGGTGGTCACGCGAACAAGCGATTCGCTACATGCTCGACCACAGCCCGATGACGCGGACACAGGTCGAGGGCGAAATCGACCGATATGTTGGTGTGCCGGGCCAGGCCCTCGGATACATGATGGGCCGACTCGAAATCGAGGAGATCCGCTCCAACGCGGAGGCACGCCTGGCCGATCGGTTCGACATCAAGGACTTCCACGATGTGGTTCTCGGACACGGCGACGTTCCGATGGAGACCCTCGCCCGGATGGTCGACGAATGGATAGACATGGCCATAGGCCATAGGCCATAGGCCAATCGGAGAGTTACTTCTCAGGCGATTGAGTCTCCGCCGGCTGCCTGCAATGCAGGGCGGGCGATTACGAGGTACAGGATCGGCCCGAGCAGCGAGAACAGCAGCACGACCAGCGCCCAGACAATCTGATTTTGGTTGGCCCGGGCCCACACCGGAGCCGGCGTGCGGACGACATCGATGATCGCCCACAGATGGAGGGCTAGCCCGCCCAAACCGAGTATCCCGACGACAAGACCCACCAAGCCAGCAGTCATTCGATTGTCCCCTGTGTTCGTTGCAGGATTCTAGAGCCGTACCGGGGCCGGCCAGTTCGCCGGCAGCCCAGAACGAGTCGGTTTACTTGTCGGCCGTGATCGAGAAACCCGACATGAACGGCTTCTGAAGCAGAATGAACACGATGGTCGGCGGGATCGATGCCAGCAGGGCGGCGAGCATCAACGGTCCGTACGTCAACCCGACGTCGATACCCTGCAGATTCTGCAGGCCCACCTGAATGACCTGGGCCTCCTGCTTCGAAATGATCAGGACAGGCCACAAGTACATGTTCCAGCCGTAGACGAACTGAATGACCGCCAGGGCCCCGATGGTGTTCCAGGACAGCGGAATCAGGACCTTGGTGAGGAACTGGAGCGGACTGGCCCCGTCGACCTGCGATGCCTCAGCGAGATCGTTCGGCAGGTTGGCGAAATGCTGCCTGAACAGGAACGCGCCGGTGGCCGAGGCCGCGAACGGAACGACCAGCGCCGCCATCGTGTCCTTCCAATCGAAGGCAGACACCAATCGGAAGAGAGCCAGGATCATGACCTCGGTCGGCATCATCAACGTGATCAGCACGAAGAAGAACACAATCCATTTCGCCTTGAATCGGAAGTAGACGAACGCCAGTCCCGCCGCCAGTGACAGGATCGTCTTGGCGACGGTGATCAGCACAGACTGAACCGTCGAGTTCCACATGTAGCGACCGAGATTCCGGCCGAACCAAACGTCCTGGAAGTTCTGAGCCAGCGAGTCACCGGGTGTCAACTTGAAAGCGAACACATCGGGATTCGACTGGGTGGCGATGAGCGCCGCGTAGGCGAGCGGGAACCCGATCAGGAACGTCGTGAGGATGAGAGCGCCGTGGACCGGCCAGGACCGACCCCGGAACCAGTTCTTCTTTCGTACACCTACTGCGAGCCCGGTCATCCCCCGCCTCCATAGGTGATACGACTCTCCGACTGTTTGAACTGCCAGACGGTCAAACCGATCACCGCCAAGAAGAGCAGCACCGACTGGGCAGCACCCCGACCGATATCCCGGTTCTCGACGCCGACGCGAATGATCTCGTAGATGGCCACAGAAGTCTTGCCGGCCGGGGCGCCCCTGGTCAGGTAATCGATGGTGCCGTACACCTCGAAGAACGCGTAGGTCAGGTTGGTGATCAGGAGGAAGAAGGTGATCGGAGCGAGCGAAGGCGTCACCACGTACCGAAAGCGCTGCCAGGCCGAGGCCCCATCGAGGACCGAAGCTTCGATCTGATCACCCGGAACGTTCTGAAGGCCGGCCAGGTAAAAGAGCACGTTGTAGCCGAGGATCTTCCAAGTCGAGGCGGCGATGACGGCGAACCGGGCCAGGAACACATCCTCCCGGTAGTTGGGGAAGGTAACCCCAACCAGTTCGAACAGATGCTGGATGATGCCGGCGGTCGGGTCGAACATCATGAAGAAGAGGATGCCGGCGACCGGAGGAGAGACCGCATACGGCCAGATGAGCAACGTCCGGTAGACGGTCATCCCGCGAACCTTCTGGAAGGCGAGGTACGCCACGGCCAGGCCGAGAATCATGCCACCGGCAACGGTCCCTGCCGACACAACCAGCGTGTTGACGTAGATGCCGCGATATCCCCTGGGGCCTCCGTTGAACATGTAGTAGAGGGCCAGCAGCAACACCACGATCCCGAAGGGCTGAAGCGCGGTGGCGGCGGTCAGGCTCATCGACCCCAAGCTCGCCCGTCGCTTCCACAACCCGAGCCCCCACATGACCCCGACCGCGATCAAAGGGAGAATGACCAGAATCCACGGGTTGGGCGTGAGGAGTTCTGAGAAGTTGGCGAGACACACCTCGATCTGACGGGGTGCCCCCAACCGGACCAGTTTCGTGGAGAGCGTGAACGTTTGGACCGCCGGGACGTAGAGAAAGACGACCAGGATGACGATGGTCGGCAGCAGAAGCGCCCAGGGCCACCACCAACCGAGCCGGTAGGTACCGGTGCGGATGTCGCTCCCGATACTGCCGGCGTCTCTCCCACCCTTGGCGGAAGCGAGAACGACCGACGTGCCGGACGCAACGGCTAGTCCTATCCCGCCGGCAACCGCGATACCGAGGATGTGTTGGGCAGCGTCGACCTCAGGGCTGTAGGCGCAACCACCTGTCAAGACGGAAACAACGACCGCCCCGAGGGTGCCCAGCAGGGCACCCACGAGGTATCGCCGGGCGGGGCGAAGCCGGCGCGCCGTACGGAATCCGTACGCGCCGGCCCCGGCCCCCGCTAGTAGTGCGAGTAACGCACTCATCGGCTAACGATTAGCCACCGAAGAGGGAGTTGTACTCGTCGAGAAGCTGTTGGGCTTCTGCGTTTGCTTCTGTCAGCCGTTGCTTTGGATCTATGTCGTTGACGAGCATGTCCTCCGCGGCCGCGGTGATGACGTCACGAATGGCAACGAAGTTACCGAGCAACGCACCCCTGGCGGCTGGCGTATCTGCCGCAGCAGCCAGTTGGTCGGATGCGACCAGGCTGTTCGGGCTCTCGTCGTAGAAGCCCTCGTCCTTGAGTAGTTGCACGGCAGCCTCTGTGATCGGGATGTAACCCGTGATCTTGTGCCACTCGGCCGCGTTGGCAGGATTCGAGAAGAAGTTCATGAACGCCAGGGCGCCATCTTCCGTCACGGTGTCCAGCCCATTTCGCAACCACAACGTCGCTCCACCGATCAGGTTGCCTTCGTACGGCACGTCGCCGTTGTAGGGCATTGGTGCTGCCACAACGTTGAAACCGTTCTCGGTGCCCGTCTCGGTGATTACCGTCGTATCTGAGGACGAGTAGATCAACATACCGACCTCTTGTGCCTGGAAGGCAGTGTTGGTGCCGTCCCAGTCGCGCTGAACGCCGGTGTAGATGTAGTAGCCCAGATCGTCGAGGCTCTTCCACCACTCGAAGTAGGCGACCATGCCATCGGAGTCGAGGTAGACCTCGGTGGCCCGACCATCGCGGCCGTTGTCGTTGTTCGCCAGCAACTCACCTTCTTGACCCAGCGTCTGCTCGACGAACCACGAATGGTTCGGCCAAGTGATGCAGCCCTTGGGCGCATCGGCTATCGCCATGATCTTCTCGCAGGCCGCGTCGACGTCTGCCCAGGTTTTCGGGATCTCGGCGACGCCTGCGGCGTCGAGGATGTCCTGATTAACGAACATGATCGCCGAGGAGGTGTTCCACGGCATCGAGTAAAACTCGCCGTCGACGGTGTAGTAGTTCCGGGCGGCCGAAACGACGTCATCGAGGATCACAGGCTCACCGAGAATCTCGGTGCGACCACCGATCGCCTCGGTCACCGACTTGAAGATCGGATTTCCGTCTGCATCCACCGTATCGAGAGCCTCCTGGGTGGCGGCCTCGAAGAAGTGAATGATCTCGGGCGGGTTGCCACCCTCGAGCGCCAACTGCGCCTGCTCAAACACGGTGTTGTACGAATCGAACGCCGTTACCGCGACGTTGTAGTCCGAGTGTGCAGAGTTGAACTCGGCGGCCCGCTCTTCCGTGTAGGTGAGACGGGGTCCGTCGGCAAACGCAATCCAAATGTCAATGGTTGTGACCGTGCCCGGCACAGCCGTGACGTCGGTTCCACCATCATCGGGGGTTGTCTCATCTGTGGAGTCGCCACACGCGGCGAACACGAGGGCAAACACCACGAACAGAGCAAACCAGGACTTGTATCTCATAGACACCCTTCCCTTGGGTCCAATTACAGAGTGAGCCTAGGCCGGAGAAGGTGCGGTTGCATCATCGAGAGACCGGCCACCCGGTCTGATGATCCCTGTCAGCATTTCGCGCCACATTCCGGGCGGATCGACCCGGAATATGGCGCCGGAAATGGTCGAAGTGCTACAGATCAACCCTGGTGTTGAAGGCCTCGATCAGCTCATCGATCGGGTCGACCATGGCCTGGATGTTCGTCCAGTAGTCGGGGTCGTACCACTGTGCCTGGATCTCCTCGTAGGTCTTGCCCTGCTGCTCGACCCATGTGTAGTACTTCAGGTTGTGGACCCGCTTGCGGTCGTAGTACCCGAGTTCTTGGACGTGGTCGATTCCCTGCCCGAGCAAGTAGCGGTGGTAGGCGGCGGCCGCGTCGAGAGTCGTGAACTCTCCACGCTCGTCGTTCAGTTCTCGCAGGCGGCTTCCGTACATCTCCATAGAGTCGGTGCCGACGGTTACGATGACATCCTGGGAGCCCATCTCGTAGTACTTGGCCATCTTGATCGCCATGAGCATGTTGCCGATTCCGGAAATCCCGAGCAGCGGCAGCTTCTCGATCAGACCGGGTGCGACTCCCTGGTCGGCCAGATAGGCCGTTCCGGCCGGTTCGTTGAACAAGCGAGTGAGGGAAATCGTCGCCTCATCATCCAGACCGATCGCCATATCAGTGTTCTTGGCGTTATGGATCCAGGGGATGTGCTTATCGCCGATTCCCTCGATCCGGTGCTCGCCGAAGCCGTTGTAGAGAATGGTCGGGCACTGGATGGCTTCGCCTGCTGCGATCTTGGAGTTGGGGTACAGCTGCTTGAGGTAGTCGCCCGAGGCGATCGTGCCGGCCGAGCCGGTGGTCAGGGTCACGCCGCGGAACTCGTCTCCGGGTCGCATCGCTGCCTCGAGCACCTCGACCATGGCCGGACCCGTCACCGCGTAGTGCCACAAGTAGTTTCCGAACTCGTCGAACTGGTTGAAGATCACCAGGTCCTCCCCCGAGGCGCGCAGTTCGTTGCACTTGTCGAAGATCTCCTTGACGTTCGACTCTGTTCCCGGCGTGGCGATGATCTCGCCTGCCACGGTCCTCAACCAGTCGAACCGCTCCCGGCTCATCCCCTCAGGAAGGATTGCGACGGATTCGCACGCCAGCAGATGCGAGTCGTAGGCGCCTCCCCGGCAGTAGTTGCCCGTCGATGGCCAGACCGCCTTCTGAGTAGCGGGATCGAACTGGCCCGTGACCAGGCGGGGCACCAGGCATCCGAAGGCGGCTCCCACTTTGTGGGCACCGGTCGGGAACCACTTGCCTTCGAGGAGGAGAATCCTGGCCGGCGTGCCGGTCAGTTCCGAGGGAAGTTCTATGTAGTTGACCGGCCCGTAGCCGCCACCGCTCGGGGTCGGCTCGTTGTGCCAGGTGATCCGAAACAGGTTGCGAGGGTCGAGATCCCACAACCCGACGGACGTCAGTTCTTGCTTGATCGAGTCGGGGATCAAGGACGGATCGCGCATCTGCTTGAAGGTCGGGATGCGAATCGAACGTTGATGAGCCTGGGTAACGGCCGATTCCAGGGTTGCTTCGTGGATGGTGAGATCGATCATGCGTAGTCCTTCGTGGTTGGTCATTCGCCCCTGGTGGCAAGGGCTTCCTTCAATGCAGCGAGTGTCGGTTCGATCACCATCGGCTCGGTGCCGGCGGCCGTAACGGCCTTCATCGCCGAGGCCACGTCTTTGAGCCCGCTGCCGGTCGAGAGGACAACCACCCGATCGGATGAGCCGACGAGTCCGCGCTCGGCAGCGGCAATCAGGCCCGCATGGGCAGCCGCGCCGGCCGGCTCGGCAAATACGCCCGAGCCGCGCGCCAGGACCGGCACCGCCGCCAGAATTGCTTCGTCGGAGACGCGCAGGTAGGCGCCGCCGGTTTCACGGACGGCCGCCATCGCCTTGATCCGGTCACGCGGCAGGTCGGCGCTGATCGAGTCGGCCAGCGTGTCTGCGGAGATCGGCGCCTTGATGAGAACGTCTTCGTTGTTCTCGAACGCCTGCACGAGGAAGTCGCTGCCGGCGGCCTGGATGCCGAAGAGGCGCGGTGAGTGATCGATCCAGCCGAGAGCCTGCGCATCCTTCATCGCCTTGTGCACCCCGCCGATGATCGATCCATCACCCACACTCACAAATATGGCGTCGGGTGCGTTCCACTCGAGTTGTTCGAGTATCTCGAGACCGGCCGTCTTCTTGCCTTCTGTCATGTACGGGTTGAAGCCCGTGTTGCGGTTGTACCACCCGTATTCGGCCGAAGCGGCCATACATAGATCGAAAGCATCCCCGTAGTTCCCCTTGACGAGGACAACGATCGATCCGTAGGCGAGAAGCTGGGCAATCTTCGCTTGTGGCGCAGACTCGGGGACGAAGATCACGTTCTTCTGACCCATCGAAGCCGACAAGCCGCTCAGCGCGGCTGCTGCGTTGCCGGTGCTGGCGGTCGTCACGATGTCCGCGCCGACCTCCCGCGCCTTGACCAGCGCCATGGCACTGGCGCGATCCTTGAGAGAAGCAGTCGGCTGTCTGCCTTCATCCTTGACCCACACCCCCGCCAGGCCGAGCGCGGCGGCCAGCCGGGGAGCGTCGTAGGTTGGAGTCCAACCGACCGTGAGCGGCGGAACCTCTGCATCGGCTGCGACCGGCATGAGCGGCCGATAGCGCCACATCGTCATCTCACGGTCATCCGCCAGTGACTCCCTGGAGAGGCGCGACCCGACCCGCTCATAGTCGTATCGGACATCGAGGATGCCCTCATTGCCGCATTCCCCGCAGACGTACCCGGCCGCATCCGCCGGGTACGACTGCCCGCAAATCACACAGACGAGACCTGTGACATGCTCTAGACGACCGTCAGTCATGAACGATACGGGTTCCTGTTGCACCGGCAACGGCATGCTCGAGGTTCGCCGGGTTGGTGATCAAGGCTTCTTTTCCACCGCCCTCGAGGAACTGCACGACGGCTCGCATCTTCGGAGCCATCGACCCTTCGCCGAAGTGGCCGCCCTCCTCGAGGTACGTCTTGACCTCCGACAGAGTCAGCCGGTCGACCCAGCGTTGCTCCGGCGTGCCGAAGTTGAGTGCCACCTTCTCGACCGCAGTCGAGATCAGCAGCATGTCGGCGTCGATCAGGTTGGCCAACAGTGCCGACGCGAGATCCTTATCGATCACAGCCGCGACTCCGTGCAGGTCGCCGTTCTCATCGGCGACTACCGGAATACCGCCGCCACCGACGCAGATCACCACCACACCGGAGTCGATGAGCTGGCGGATCACGTCGATCTCGACGATACGCTGCGGTTGAGGTGAGGCGACGACCCGTCGCCAACCGCGCCCCGCATCTTCCTTGATCGCCCAACCTTCCTCCTGGCGACGCCGATTGGCTTCTTCTTCGTCGAGAAAGGTTCCGATCGGCTTGGACGGGTCGAGCATCGCCGGGTCGGTCGAGCTCACCTCGACCTGAGTGACAACCGTGACGACGGGTTTCTGAATCCCCATCGCCCGGAAGTCGTTGATCAGATTCTGCTGCAGTGCATATCCGATCGCCCCCTGCGTGTCGGCTCCGGCAACGTCCATCGGGATCTCGTGCAGTTCCCCACGCGCCAGCTCGGAGCGCCGCATGATGAACCCCACCTGCGGTCCGTTGCCGTGAGAGATCGCCACGTCCCAGCCACCCTTCACGAGCTGCGCTATGTGCTGGTCGGTCTCGGCGGCCGCGTTGTACTGATCCTCCACCGTCTGGTGGTCCTTGTCGGCAATGAGCGAGTTACCGCCGATGGCAATGACGAGTCTGGGCATTACTCCATCACTCCGAGCACTGACGCAATCAGCGCCATCCGCATCACGACCCCGTTGTAGGCCTCTTGCCAGTAGCGGGCGTGCTTGAGCTGGTCGACCTCGGGCAGCAGCTCATCCATCCGGGGCAGCGAGTGGAGGATGATCGAGTCGCCCTTGGCCCGCTTCATGACCTCTCTGGTGATCTGGTAGTTGGCAGGCGTCCGACCGTACTCGTCCTGCTTGTCTTGGCGCGACTGGGTGTAGTCGGGCTGAACGACGGGCTCCATGTAGATGACGTCTGCCTCGTGAATCACCTGGTCGATGTGCTCGACGATCCGGTAGTTCGTTCCCATCTCGTCCAGTTCTGCCAGGAACTCGGGCAGCGGCGACATCTCTTCGGGAGCGAGGACCACCATCTCCGCATCGAACTGCGACAGCGCGTAGCCGAGGGAGTGCATAGTGCGCATCCGGTGATCACCGATGGCTACAAACGTGAGCCCGTCGATGGTGCCCTTCTCGTTCAGCACCGTGTAGAGGTCGGTAAGGACCTGGGTCGGATGTTCCCCCCATCCATCACCAGCATTGATGACGGGAATCGATGCCCACCTGGCAGCTTCGTGCGGGGCACCCTGCTGGAAGTGGCGCATGACGAGCACGTCGCCGTAGTACTCGAGCATGTGGACGGTGTCCTTGATCGACTCCTGGTAGAAGTCGCCGGCGCGGGTCATCTTGGCATCCGAGAACCCGGTGACGTGGCCCCCGAGGCGGTGCATCGCAGCTTCGTGGGCGAGGCGGGTGCGCGTCGACGGCTGGTAGAACGCCGTCACCATCGTCTTCTCGGCCAGCAGATCGACGTTCCGGCGTTCCCTGGCGATCGGTTCGAGTTCATCGGCGATCTGGAAGATGTGTTCGAACTCGTTTCGTTCGAAACCTTTGAGCGAAAGGATGTCCCTTCCGGCGAAGCTGCGCATGTGCTGTTCTCCTCGTATTGCGGTACCGGTTACTCGAGGCTCCTCGTGTCGCGCCCCGATGGGGCTGGACAGGCGGGGTAGCCTCCTGTACGATTTGTCATACAATCATACAACAGTATCACCGGACGTGCTAGCCAGATGATCACCCGCAGCCCATCACTCACCGACCAGGTGAAAGCGAACCTCAAGGAGCGCATCGTTTCCGGCGCGTTTGAGGAGGGTCGCATTCCGTCGGAGACCGAGCTGGCGGCTGAGCTCGGGGTGAGCAGGACGACGATTCGCGACGCACTCAGCAGGCTCGAGAACGAGGGGTCGATCTATCGCAAGCAGGGAGCCGGGACCTTCGTAAACCAGCCGGGCCTCCAGATCAAGTCCCGTCTCGAGGAGATCTGGTCGTACGAGGAAGTACTCCAGGATCATGGCTATACCCCATCTGTCCGAGTCATCGGACTCACTCCACGGCCCGCATCAGAATCACTGGCGGGGGATCTCGGTATCGAATCCGGCGAACCAGTACTGGTCGTCGAGAAGGTATTCCTGGAAGACGACCGTCCGGTGGTGCTTACGTACAACCGGATCCCGACCCGGCACATCAAAGTCGAGATCACGAAAAAGTCCGGAGCGCTCCCCCTCTACGACCTCCTCGACCGGCACTGCAACCGACCCCTCGGCTACTACCTCTCCGAGATCGTTCCCGTCGCACTTCCTTCCCACGAGGCGGACGAACTCGGCATTCCTCGCCGGACACCGGCACTCAGTTTTGAAGAGGTTGGATACGACCAGGACAACGAACCGGTCGTGCAATCGACCTCATTCTTCCGTGACGACTTGCTGCGCTTTCGCCTGATCAGGCGAAAAGTCGGAGCCTGACCAGACCAAAGGAGTATCGATGCAAACCCATCTGCACGGGCGGGACATGATCACCACCCAGGAGTGGACCAGAGACGAGCTGGACACGATCATCGACGTGGCGCTCGACCTCAAGCGACGTCGTGCGCTCGGCGAACAGCATGCGCTGCTGGACAACAAGGTACTCGCCATGTTGTTCTTCTTCTCGAGCACGAGGACCAGGGCGAGCTTCGAGGCCGGGATGGCACAACTCGGCGGGCATGCCATGTTCCTCGACAGCACCACCACCCAGATCGGACACGGCGACACGTGGCGGGAGATCGGTGAGATCCTCGGCCGATACGACGACGGTATCGCCATCCGCAACGTCGATTGGGGCATCGGCAATCAGTACATCCGGGCAGTTGCCGAAGCCAGCCGGACGCCGGTCCTCAATATGCAATGCGACTGGTACCACCCGTTCCAGGCCCTCGCCGATCTGCTCACGATCATCGAACAGAAGGGCGACCCTCGCAAGCTCACGATCAACATGAGCTACGCCTACGCATCGAGCTATCAGAAGCCGATCAGTGTGCCCCAGAGTGTCATCCTGCTGATGACCCGCTACGGCGCCAATGTTCGGCTCACCCGGCCGCCGGAGTTCAAGCTGATGCCGGAGATCATTGCTCAGGCCGAGGACAACGCCAGGGCAGCGCACGGAGGTTTCGAGATCATCGAGGACTTCGAAGAGGGAATGCGCGGCGCCGACGTGGTCTACGCCAAGGCGTGGGGATCGATGCTGACCACCTCGGATCACGAGGAGTCGGCGAAGATCTCGGCGAACTACACAGACTGGATCGTCGACCCCCGTCGCATGGAGATGGCCGACGAAGACGCCATCTACATGCACCCGCTGCCGGCGGATCGCAACGTGGAAGTCGCCGACGCCGTCATCGATGGTCGCTGGAGCCGCGTTTACGATCAGGCCGAGAACCGACTGCACGCACAAAAAGCCGTGATGGCGTTGACGATGTGAAGAGGTTCTAGGTTTTGGGTTATAGGTTCTAGTGGTCTGTCGCTGAAATGGCGAACCGGTGTAGTGTTGGGGGATGGTTGCTACTGCTGAAGCGTTGCGGAT
>JARGFH010000081.1 GCA_029210695.1 Acidimicrobiia bacterium | reverse complement strand
ATTCTCCCAGGTCAGAAGGCATTTTCTATGTCAATCCCAACCGTCAGACACCGATCAGACCGGTGGATCCAGGCTAACGGGATTCTTGACTACATGGGCGACAACTACGGTGAGAAGCCTGTCTGGCAGCAGCTGATCGAGGCCGGTCTCCTCATGGACCTCACGGACGAGCCGTTCGTGGCGAATTTCGACGAGACCGCACTCCGGGACGCCGGGACCTTCAACGATCGTGTGTATGCGCTCCCCATGGGTCGCGTCACCTATAGCGGCATGTTCGTCAACAACGACCTTCTGGCCGAAGTTGGTGTGGCTATTCCCACCACTTGGAGCGAACTGGTCTCCGCTTGTGAGACGATTGTCGACTCTGGCAACTCGTGCATGACGGTCGGCGGTGGCGACGGCTGGCCCATCTTCGTTGGAGCCAGCGGCCTGCTCGGGTCCATTTTCCCCGACCAGGCGGCGCTAGCCGAAGGTCTGTGGGCGGGCGACATCAAGTGGAATGAAGGCAAGGGTCTCGAGGCTATCGAGAAGTTCCAGGTGTTCGCCACCGAAATGCTCGAGTCGGGCGTCACCGGCCTGAGTCATGACGAAGCTACCGCGCGGTACGCCGGCGGCGACGTGGCCTTCATGCCCACCGGTATGTGGCAGGCCCCCAATCTGGAGAACTTGGCGCCGACGTTCGACTGGACCTACGTGCCATTCCCCGGCAGCGACAATGTCGCCGACAACCAGTACCTGTGGGGCAAGTACGACATGAGCTGGATGGTCGCATCGGACACGCCCCATCCGGACGTGGCCAAGGCCTACCTGGCCGCGCTGTCCGACACGACCGAATACCAGGCCTACCTGGATGCTGTCGGCTTCCTGCCCACTCAGCCCACCGCGTCGCTGAACAGCAAGCTGGGCGACGCAGTGGCGGACCTGGTGCCGGCTTACCGAGTCGGCCTAGAGCAGTACTGGGTGTCCCCGAGCGGTGTCGGCCAGTGGGCCGACGGCAGACAAGCAGCCTCGTGGTTCGCGCCGTTCAACGAATGGACCGATTCCACCGAACTCGCCAATCAGATCCAGGCCGATCTCGACGCCGGGCTCGGCAGCTGACGGGAGGCGAGACACCTATCTAGGATGCCAGTGGGGCGGGCTCTCGACAGCGAGAGCCCGCCCTCGGTGAACCGGCCGAGAGGAAATGGACTAAGACGATGGCGCTGATGCAGAGAAACTACCTGTTCGGCAGTGAAGGCCGTTGGAGTCGGTTGACGCCGATCTACCTCCTGATTCCGGGGGTTCTCCTCTACCTCGTCATCGCTCTTGGTCCGTCGATGGCGACGGCTGCGTACTCGTTCACCGATGCGAGTGGATTGCGTGGGGCGGATGTCAACTGGGTCGGATTCGACAACTACAACGAGTTTCTCTTCGAGGGCTTGGCGTCCCGTGACAACCTTGCAGCCACAGTTCGCACCCTGCAGTTCTCGGTCCTCGTCACCTTCATCCAGTTCACCCTTGGGCTCATACTCGCCCTGCTTCTGAATCAGAAGCTCAAAGGCCGGACGTTCTTCAGGACTCTCTTCTTCATCCCGGTGATCCTCGGGGTGGTCATTCAGGGCTTGATGTGGAAGCTCTTCCTGTTGCCGCGGGGAGGTCCGATGGCGTCGATCTTCGGATTGTTCGGCGCTGAGTCGGAGTTCCTGGGCGGCTTGCCGAGCGAGGCGTTCATGTGGGTCGTCATAGTGCAGATTTGGGCCAACGTCGGCGTCACGATGGTGATCTTCCTGGCCGGCATGCAGACGATCTCCGACGACTTGTACGAAGCCGCCCGTATCGATGGGGCTGGGGGGTGGCAGCTCTTCAAGAGCATCACCTGGCCACAGCTCACACCGGCCATCAACACCAACTTCCTCTTGAACATAGTTGGGTCGCTTCAGGCCTGGCAGTTGTTCCTCGTGCTGGTCGGGTACAAGAACGGCACCCAGGTGCTCGGCTACCTCGTCTTCGCAGAGGGCTTCGGACAGGGGGAATCTCCGGCGTTTCGCCAGGGATTCGCGGCCGCCGCGTCGATCGTGCTGTTCTTCCTGGTCCTCGTCATTGGGTTTGCAGCCAACAAGTACGTCAGCTGGAGAGAAGAGAGGTACGTGGGATGAGCACCTCCCTCGACACCCGTTTCAAGAAGATCGTCGGCAGCGAGAGCGCTTCCACACGATCCCGTTGGCTCAAGATCGCGTCGTACGTCGTCTTGGGGATCTTCTCGATCTTCTACATCTGGCCGCTGTTCATGCTGGTCAACACTTCGCTGCGGCCCTTCACCGAGTATCTGCAAGACCCGGGAGGCCTGGCCAGCAGTCCCAGCCTGGCTAACTTCGGCGATGCCTGGGAACTGGCCAACTTCCCGCAATACATGCTCAACTCGGCGCTCTACACGTTCACGGCGACGGCGATCTTCATTGCCTCATCGCTGTTCGTGGCCTTCCCTATCGCCCGCGGATACTTCAAAGGCAGCAAGGCGTTGCTCACATTGTATGTGGTTGCTTTGTTCCTTCCGCCGGCGCTGATCCCGCAGTTCCAGCTGATCCTGAACCTCGGTCTCTACAACACCCGGCCGGGCTTCATCCTTCTGTTCCTGATCAATCCGATTGGGATGATCATCCTGGTCAACTACATGAAGTCGATCCCGAAGGAACTGGACGAGTCGGCGGCGGTCGACGGCGCCAGCTACACGCGGTACGTGTTCAAGGTCATCTTCCCTCTGATCCGTCCGGCGGTGGCCACGGTGACCGTGCTGCACGCCATCGGCATCTGGAACGAGTTGATCCTTCCGACGATCTACCTGACCGACCCCGCCTTGTATCCGATCACCCGTGGGTTGATCGTCTTCGAGGGCGTGTACGGGAACAACTGGCCGGGGATCGCCGCTGCTGTGCTCATGTTGATGATTCCGATCCTGGTGCTGTTCATGTTCTTGCAGCGCTACATAATTGGCGGTCTAACCGCAGGCGCGGTCAAGGGCTAGCCGCCCTTCTAGGTCGGAAAGAGGTGTGCCTCGCCGGTAACGATTGAGGACGTTCAGACGATCCTGACGCAACCGGGCAACTCCCGGCTCGTCATCGTCAAGGTGCTCACCTCCGACGACGGGCTGTATGGGCTCGGCTGCGCCACGTTCACCCAGCGCGTCTTCGCCGTTGAGGCAGCTATCGAACGTCATCTCAAGCCGTTCCTGATTGGACGCGACGTCGACCGCATCGAGGAGATCTGGCGGATGTCGATGGTCCACGGCTACTGGCGCAACGGTCCGGTGCTCAACAACGCGATATCGGGCGTCGATCAGGCTCTCTGGGACATCAAGGGGAAACGCGCCGGGATGCCGCTGTATCAACTACTGGGTGGCAAGAGCCGCGAGGCGGCCGCGGTCTACGTGCATGCCGACGGCCGCGATCAGCATGAGGTCGCGGAGAACGCCGGGCGACTGGTCGCAGACGGGTACCGGCATGTGCGCATCCAGATGGGTGGCTACGGGGGGGAGGGGGCGGGGATGCACCAACCGCGGAACGCTCCCGAGGGCAACTACTTCGACCCGCGCTCCTACGGTCGGGCGATGCTGCAGATGATCGAACACGTCCGCGACCGACTTGACGATCGAATCGAGCTTCTTCACGACGTCCACGAGCGCCTGTACCCGATCGATGCAGTCCAGTTCGCCAAGGACGTCGAGCAGTACCGGTTGTTCTTTCTCGAAGACGCCCTAGCGCCGGAGGACATCGGATGGTTCACAACGATTCGCCAGCAGTGCGCAACGCCGCTGGCCATGGGAGAACTGTTCAACAACCCACACGAGTGGCGGTCGCTGATAACGGATCAGCTGATCGACTTCGTGCGCATGCACATCAGTCAGATCGGTGGCATCACTCCGGCGCGCAATGTGGCCGCGTTCGCCGACATCTTCGGGATTAGAACAGCCTGGCACGGCCCGGGTGACACCTCGCCGGTCGGGCACGCCGCCAACCTCCATCTCGACGTGTGGGCGCCCAACTTCGGGATCCAGGAGTGGTACCGGCCGTCGGAACTCGAGTACGAGATGTTCCCCGGCCTCCCGCAGGTCGTCGATGGATACCTCTATCCGAACGACAGGCCGGGCCTGGGCATCGACATCGATGAGGATCTGGCGGCTCAGCACCCATGCGGTGAAATCGTCGAGCAGTGGACCCAGACCAGATTGCCGGACGGCAGCCCGGCCCGTCCCTAAACGCAGCAAGGATTATTGAGATGGACATTCGAGAGCAGCTCGAATCGCTTGAACCACGCTATCCGGAACTGAGCGGTCGTGTAGCAGTGGTCACCGGTGCCGCCAAAGGAATCGGCCAGGGCATCGCTTTCAGGTTGGCAGCCGAAGGCATGCGGATCGTGGCACCGGATATCGATGGAGCGTCCCTGGAAGTGACGGCCGGGATGTTGCGGGACCGCGGTACCGAAGTCCTGCCCTTCCATGGAGATCTCAGCAACTCCAAGGAGATCGGGGCGCTGTTCGACGCAGCCATTGAAACCTTCGGTTCGGTCGACTTGCTGGTCAACAACGCGGCCGATCTATACCGGAAGTACTTCCTCGACGATCACGAAGTCCTCCTGGATCGGCAACTGGCAACCAACGTGCGGAGCCCCTACCTGTGTTCACAGCGGGCCGCCGCGATCATGCGGGCAGGCAACGGTGGCAGCATCATCCACATCTCGTCGGTAGGTGCCCTGCGCGCTCACCATCGGGGATTTCCCTACGACGTCACCAAGGGAGCGATCAACGCGCTGACAATGGCGATGGCGATCGAACTCGGCCAGTACGGCATCCGGGTCAACGCGATCGGACCCGGGCTGACGCACACCTATCTCACGGATGCTCTCACCGACCCGGACTCCTACCGGGAGGCAGCAGAGAGTGTTCCCCTCAGGAGATACGGCACACCGGCCGACATCGCCGCTCTCGTTGCATTCCTCGCCTCGTCTGAAGCAGACTACGTGACGGGACAGGTCATCTACATCGACGGCGGCCTCACTGCGCAGCTGGGTGCTGAGCACCCCAGCGCACGCCGGCGGAGTGATATCGATCCTTCAGCAATAACCGACAAGCGAATGGACACACCGTGAACGCCACACTATCCGGGCACAGGAGACTTCCATACGTCCTGTTGAGTCTGGCGATCGTGGCCGGTGCGTGCAGCGGGGACTCAAACTCAACCTCCCGTGACGCGTCCGAAACCACTGTGACCCGTGGGTCGACCACGACGACGATCCCGCCAACCACAACCACCACTATTACTACCCCGGAACCAATCTCGATCGAGTCCCCGGAGGGTATGGAACTCGTCTGGAACGACGAGTTCGACGGCGACACCATCGATCCCACCAACTGGACCTACGACATCGGCGGCTGGGGCTGGGGCAACGGCGAGGCCCAGTACTACACCGACCGGCCCGAGAACGCCCGGGTGCAGAACGGTTTGCTGGTCATTGAAGCCGACAAAGAGCAGTTCGAAGGGAACTACTACACGTCGGCACGCCTCCTCACTCAGGGCCTCCGTGAGTTCCAGTACGGCTTCATCGAGGCTCGCATCAAGGTGCCCGCCGGAGTTGGAACCTGGCCGGCGTTCTGGATGCTCGGCGCCGACTTCGGGAGGGACACCGAGAACCCCGATGACAGCAACTGGCCGGATGTGGGAGAAATCGACATCATGGAGTACGCCGGCAAGGAACCGGATCTCGTGCTGGGGACCATCCACGGTCCCGGATATGCGGGCGCCGGTGGTCTCACGACCTGGAACCGGCAGGAGTTCTCGATTGCCGACGAATTCCACACCTTTGCCATCGACTGGGACTACGACGGTATCCGCTGGTACTTCGACGGCGAGCTCTACGCCGAGAAGAGCAGAGACTCGGTAGGGGAGCGAGAATGGGTGTTCGACCAGCCATTCTTCATGATTCTCAACCTCGCGCTCGGCGGCATCATAGGTGGACTCATCCCGCCGGATGCCGAGTTCCCTCAGCACATGTACGTCGACCACGTTCGCGTATACCAGCCGGTGGATGGCTAGGGGACGTGGAGTCTGTAGTCGAACCCGACCGAGCCGAGCCGATCTTCTTTGATGGCTTCAGTTTGGGAGAACTGGACCGCTCAAAGTGGAACGTGCGGACGACCGGCCGTGTAGTCAACGACGAGCAGCAGGCCTACATCGACTCGACCGAAACGGCCTATGTCGAGCGCGGGGTCCCCGGCGCAGACGGAAACGTCCTCGTGCTCCATCCGCGGTATCGACCCGGTTTCGAGACTGAGGACGGGCAGACTTTCGATTTCCTCTCCGGCCGAATCGACACGAGAGACCGGTTCCAGTTCCGATACGGAAGAGCATCGGCTCGGATGCAGCTCCCCACTGGGCCCGGGTCGTGGCCCGCCTTCTGGGCCATGGGGAACGGCCGGTGGCCGGATACCGGCGAGATCGACATCATGGAGTATGTCGGCGAACGGGATTGGGTGAGTTCCGCCGTGCACGGGCCCGGATACGCTGGGGAGGCCGGCCTCGTCAACAAGCTCTACTTTCCGGACGGCAACGATGCGACCGGTTGGCACACGTATACGCTCGATTGGTCGCCGGATCGGCTCCGCTTCGAGGTCGACGGAGCCACCGTGTACCGGGTGACGCCTCCCATGGCCGAGTTCTTCGGTCCGTGGATGTTCGATAACGAGAAGTTCCTCATCCTCAACCTTGCACTGGGTGGCACTTATCCGTACAAGACAAACGGAATCCGGTCGCCCTACTACGGAATCAGTGAAGAGACGGTGGATCGGATCAAAGACGACGAGGTGAGAGTATTGATCGACTGGGTACGGGTCGACGTCCCCGCTAGTGAACAAGTACCGTCCTGAAATGAAGCCATGAGAGGTAAGTTCTGACATGCCGGGCGCCGCTGTCGATGTTCTGATCAACCTGCATGCCCGGCTGGGTGAGGGGCCCCGGTGGGATCATCGCAAGGGTTTACTTGCCTGGGTCGACATACTCGGCGGCCACGTTCATCTAACCGACCCGGATGGTGGAACGACCACCAGTATCCCTGTGGGAGCGGATGTTGGCGCCCTTGCCCTTCATGGGGACGACGGCTACTTGCTGGCGGTGCGGAACGGATTCGCCACGTTGGATAACACAGGGATCGTCGACTTCCAGGGCGCTTTCGAAGGTTCCGGCTCGCGCATGAATGACGGGGTGGTTGATCCTATCGGGCGGTTCGTGGCCGGCTCAATGGCCCGCGATGCTCAACCGGGGATTGGACACCTATACCAACGTGACACCGACGGGTCGGTGCGGACCCTCTTCGGCGGGGTCACCATCTCCAACGGTCTGGCCTGGACCGCGGACGGCAACCTCATGTACTACGTCGACAGCGGATTACAGCGGATCGATCTCATGGATTACGACACGGCTTCGGGGTCGGTGTCCGGGCGGCGGCCGTTTGTAGATGTGCCCGAAACGGACGGTACCCCCGATGGGATCGCCATCGACGCCGAGGATTGCCTTTGGGTGGCATTGTGGGGGGGTGGCAAGGTGCGCAGGTATTCACCCGACGGACGGATCATCGGTGAGATAGAGCTTCCCGTACCCCGGGTGTCGGCTTGTGGATTCGGGGGTCCCGACCTCGACAGGCTTTTCATCACGACCGCCGCGGTTGGAAGAGGTCAAAGCATCGACGACGGTGGCCTCGACGGTGCGCTGTTCGTCGTCGAGCCCGGTTGTCGAGGCACCGAGTCGATTGTTGCCGCGACCGACGCCCGAGCCGATCGATAGCGCTCCATCGCCGACTCTCTGTGATCCGGCTAGGACTCAACCGGCCGCCACCACTTCGATCTCGCGCCAGGCCACCCACGACGGGCTGGACGTCGTCTCCACCCGGATGGTGTCGAGACCGAGCCAGGGCGACTCTGCCACCAGCACCACGTAGTCGCCGTCGGTGGTCTCGCTTTCGATCACGCCGAGTTCGACCAGACCTCCGGTGTCGGGACCGCGCCCCGAAATCCGGTGGACTGTGTTGCCGGCCGGATACTGCGAGGGGACCATCCGTATCTCCGCAACGTCGAATACTTCACCCAGATCGACTTCGATCCATTGGGGTGCATCGGCGGCGGCCGACCAGAGGGTTCCGGTGTCGCCGTCGAATGCGTTGACCGGGTCATCTCCGGGGTTGGTGGCAGACGCTCGGGCGGCCTTGCCGTAGGCCACGTTGGCCCCTGCTCCTTCAGAACGGACTCCCAGCAAGTCCCGATCCTCGAAGTAGGTCCGAACCAGCCAGGTGAACGGTAGGGCTCGGACTCGGGGAGGACCCGATCCGGATGGTCCACCCAGGACTGGAACAGGACGTGGGCCGGATCGACCCCGAACTCGTCTTCGAGCCGCAGCGCCCGGGCTCCCATCACCGACACGTTGACCTCGTCGCTGGGGTCGGAGGCGTTGCCGATGTAGATCATTCCAACCGGAACTCCGAAGTCCCGACCGAATTCGACGAGCTCGCCGACCATGACCGGCCAATCGGTCCGGGCCCAGTCCATGTCGAGGTGAAGGAAGCCGAGGTCGTAGCCGTTGACTTCGCGGAACGTCTCGAGCCACGACGTATAGGTCTCCGTCTCGACCGGCACGGGGGTCGGTTCTGTGTCGCCGACGATCACCGCCGGGAAGCGAGAACGCATCAGATCGACATACTGCGCCACCTCTTCGGCCACCTTTTCCGCCGGCCAGACGCAGGCGTTTGGGCCGTCGTAGACAGCGGCGTAGTAGTAGGGCTCGTCGAGGGCGATCAGGTCGATCGAACCTCCAGCACGAGGCCAATACGAAAGGCGACGTCGTCTTCGCCGAGTGGTGTCACATATGCGGATGGCCCACACTCGTCGTCGCTTGCTACGAAACGGTCCCCGAAAGCCTCGTTCGCCTCCGCGTAGGTCGATCCCACGCCGATCCCTTCCGGGGTCGAGGGCCCGATCACGCTCGACCACGACGGAATCGAAGCCCAACCCGAGAAGTGCATGACTCCGTCGTCTCTATAGAACGGATAGGGACTGAAGGCGACGAACAAACCGATGGGACGCCATACAGCCAGGACTTCGGTCATGTCGGGCCCGCCGTAGTGGAATGAGTCATCGCTTGCCTGGATGGCGTCGGGGCCCTCGATGATTTCGGTTGGCGGCCCCAAGATCTGTTCGAGTGTTGCCAATACCCGATCGTATGGATCGCCGAAGCCGACGATCCCGAGTCCGTCGCCGCGCAGGCTGACCTCCCCGTGTGGCGCAGTGGGCAGGAACAAGCGAATAGTGCTCGACGCAGGTTCGTTGCCCGCCCAGTTGATCGGGATCTCGTCACCTGTGTGACTGTCGATCAGCTCAACCGATCGCGAGTACTCACCGCCATCGTCCATCTGGCTGGTCTCGTAGACGACGTAGCGGCCGTCGAAGTCGACGACCTGCCCCCAACCGGGCCGGGTGGTCGAGAAGAGGATCTCGCCTGTGTCGAGATCGATGATCCGAACTCGAATGTTTCCCAACCTCAGGGCCGCTTCCCACCTGCTCCATTGTTCGGTGATGTCGAGCGCGTTGAACTCGGCCCAGTCGGCCGCGTCCAGGTCGTCGGGTTGGGGGACGAATTCTGAGAGCGCTAACGCCAAGCCATCCGGCGAGAGGACGGGCGTCAGCACACACCAGGGTGTCGGCTCCGGCCATGGGTTAGATGACAGGTCAACGGCCAGGCCTTCCAGCAGACGTTCCGCGTCCAGATCCCACTCGGTGACGAATGTGATCGATTCGGGCATGTCGAGGCTGCGGAGAATCAGCCGGTGCGATACGGGTGCCTCGTCCGGCCATCCGCCTCCCGCAACCGACACCGTGAGATTCCCCCCGATCGAGAGCGGGTGCACACCGGTCGACTCCAGGGGAATGCAAGGGATCAGCATCCGTTCCTCTCCGGTGGGCAAGTCGATCAACATCGCATGCCATGAGTCGGCGTCGTCGCAGTCATCGAAGGTCATATGACTGATTTCCACCGCGGGCTGCCCTCCAACGAGGGCCATGTAGTTGGGGGATGCATCCTCGGCGATCACGGCACTGGTACCGGTGTCGGCCCGGAGATGCTCAACAACGCCGGGCCTGGCATAGAACACGATGCCACCCATACCGTCGTCTGCCGCCCACATCACATCCGGCTGGTTCAGAACCAGCGTCGCGGCACCGGCGATCACCCGGAACACTCCTTCCCGTCCTGTGACGATGTAGTTGGGCCCCGCCGCCGCCTCCGGTGGAATCGAAGTCGTCGTGGTGCTCGTAGAAGTGATGGCGGGAGCCGTTGTTGAGGTGGGCGGGGGGACCGTGACTCGCGTCGTGGTCGTGGTTACGGCGGTCGGGGCCGTCGTGGAGACCACGGAGTCCTCTGCGGATGTGCCACAGGCGGCCAGCATTAGGGACCAACAAACAACAACGACCAGAGTGCGTCGCATGAGATCTCACCCCTTTTAACGTCATTCTCCGTCCTCGAGTTGCGACGGTTAAGAGGCGAATGGCTCTGTTCGCTACAAGCCGGGTCGAGAGGCGACCGCCTACGAGGGGATTCGGACAATTGACTCTCGACTCCCGGAGTGATCCGCCGTCTAATGGGGGTGAAAGGAGGTCCAAATGGCCACGAAGTATGACTCGACACCCGACCAGGCAGATCGTGCGGCCGCGACGCCTCCAGGCACCGGCTGGCAGAGGATCGTCAAACAGCTCCTGGCGATCTTCGGTGCGATTGCGATCTTCCTGGGCCTGTTCATCTTGTATGCCGGAGCCGATCAGTACCTGGGAATCGGCGACTGGAGCTGGCGAGTCGGCGACATCGCGGAAGGCTGGGGATACGGGATGCTGGCCGGCGGGGTCGGCTTGTGGGTGATCGCGCTCATCTGGGTCTTCCAGGGGCGGAGCCGGACGAGAACCTGATGGATACCTGATTAGCGGTCGGATCGTGCGATACGCGAACGATCGTTGATCGGTGCCCGCTCGAGGCGCTAGCTCAACGAGTCCGGACTAACTCATCGCGAGTTGGTCCCGATGAAGTCGAGCACCCGTTGCCAGGCGTCGGCCGACTCGGAGGCGAACTGCTCTTGTTTCCGGTCGAAGAACGAGTGCGGCGCCCCCGGATAGGTGATCAGTTCGTGTTGGATGCCCGAGGCGGTCAGGGCTTCTTCGAAGGCAGCGATCGAATCGGGTGGGATTCCGGGATCGTCCCCACCCATCAGGCCGAGCACCGGGCAATCCATGTCGGGCACCCGGTCGATCACGGTCCCTGCCCCGAGCGGCAGCTCTCGATCGGGTTTTCCGTAGAAACCGACGACTCCTGCCAATCCGTGACCGTTGGCCGCCTGGTACCAGGAGTTCGAACCACCGAAGCAGAACCCGACCGTGAACAGTTTCCTATCGGGGTGGTCTGCCCGCAGGTGAGCTACCGCCGCCGCCACATCGTTCTTCACGCCGTCGGCAGTCGTACGGGGAATGTGCTCCATGTACTCGAATTCCTCATCGCGCACTCCGATCCCGGCGGTCCGCCCGAAATAGTCGATGGCGATGGCGTCGTATCCCACCTCGGCGAACCGCTCGGCCAGCTCTTGATAGAAGCCGAACAGGCCGCGGACGTCTGGCAAGACGATCACCGCTACCTCGCCGGGTTCAGCGGCGTACGCCTCGAAAGCGGCGAACTGGTTGCCGTCGGCGGCGCCGAGGATGAGTTCCCGATGGTCGACGGATGCTCCCGAAACCGGGCGAATTGGAGGTGAGGCGTCTGCGTCAACGCACATGTTCTGGTTCCCCTTCAGCTGATCGCCCAACGATACTCAGTTGCGGGTCTTTGGGGTCCGATAATGGGGCCAACCAAGGAGGGACGCCGGCAATGAAGAAGTACCTCGCCTACACGGCCCGGCTGGCGGCCGAGACCCCGGCGAGCCGGAACCGGACCGTCGATTTCTGGCGGGCGCTGGCCATTCTGGTAGTCATGTTCGGCCACTGGCTGGCGGCGTCGATCTGGTTGCAACCCAATGATGAGATCGCCCTCCTCAACTCCCTGGAATGGATCCCATACTCCGGCTGGGTCACCTGGGTGGTTCAGGTCATGCCGATCTTCTTCCTGGCCGGCGGATACGCCAACGCCCGGGGACTGCGGAAGGTGGTCGCCGGTGAGGAGCTGCGCCGGGACTGGATCACAGCCAGGGCCCGGCGGCTGTTCACCCCCGTCATCCCGCTGCTGGTGATCTGGGTGGCGCTGATCATGGTCATGCGCACCTTCGTCCCACCCGAGGTGGTCTACGCCGGGGCCATGTCTGCCACCGTGCCGCTGTGGTTCCTGGCCGTGTACATCAGCCTCACCGCCATGGCGCCTCTCACCCACGCCTGGTGGCGCCGCTTCGGTCCGGCCACCGTCCTCTTCCCGGCGGCGACCGCCATCGCCGTCGACGTCGCCCGGTTCGCCTTCGACGTTCCCGGGGTTGCCTGGTTCAACTTCCTGTTCGTGTGGGCGACCGTCCACCAGATCGGCTATTGGTGGGCTGACAGGGACGAGGCCGGGGGAGTGCCGGCCCGCGCCGGTTGGACGCTGGCCGGGGGAGTGCTGGCGGTACTGATCGCCGTCACCTGGATCGGCTGGTATCCAGTGGCGATGGTCGGGGTGCCCGGCGCCGGGGTAACCAACATGACCCCACCAACGTTCGCGATTGCGCTGTTGGGAATTATCCAGTTGGGCATCATCCTCGGCACCCAACCGACGGTGCGCCGCCTCACCGCCCGGGTTCGGGCCTGGCACGCGGTGGTGACCGTCTCCGGCGTGATCATGACCCTCTACCTGTGGCATCTGTCCGCGATGTCGCTGGTGGCGGCCGCCGGATTGTTCACCTTCGAAGGGGCCCTGTTCAAGGTCGAACCCGGAACCGGGGTCTGGTGGGCCACCCGCCCGGTATGGCTGGCCATTCTGGCCATCGTGACTCTGGGGCTGGTGGCATTGTTCGCCCGGTTCGAGTGGCGGATCAGCGACGCTCCATTCCCTCACAACCGGCCAATCGTCACGATAGGTGTGTTACTCCTGGCCGGCTCAGCGGCGGCAGTTGCCCAGGTCGGAATCGCCACCTCCGAAGCCGTCGTCCGCTGGAGCATCCCCGGAGCGGCAATCGCCGGTGCACTGATGCTGGGCGCCCTACCTGCCCAGAGAAAGCGCCGGTGAGGGTCGGGCGCGACGATGCGATCACCGGGTGATCGCATCGTGGGCGGAGCTACCGGACTGTCGAACTAGAAGTCGGGAACGTCACGCTGGAGCCACTCGTAGAAGATCTGCGGGCTACCCCCGATGGAGTAAACGGGCTCATCGGATTTCAGCGGGGTGTGATGGTGGCGAGTAGATTCCAGTTGGGTTTTCCGGCGTAGAGGAGGGCTC
>JARGFH010000080.1 GCA_029210695.1 Acidimicrobiia bacterium | reverse complement strand
AGTGTGACCGAAAACGACCTCGAACGCGAGCACCCCCGACCCACAACCACCAACTTTTTCGGCAGCCACCTAGGGGATCAGGCCGCCGGCCGGTCCAGCCGGGTCCACCACGCCGGCCAACTCGCCGTAGGGCACGACGACGGTCTGCGGACCCAGCGCGCTGGGGCCGACGTCGTACTGCGAGAAGCCGATCTGCACACCAGTCGGGGTGACCGCCCACGCATACAGGAGCTCAGGAGGGACGCCGCTCATCCACGAGGCGAATGCGGCCGAGTCTCCCCCGTAGACGTCGTCGATCACGCGTTGTTCGACTGCCAGGGCGAGTGCTCCGATCGTCCCCGGGATCAACACGTCGGCGAGGGCGAACACGGCTCCGGTCTGCGGATCCAGTGTGATGCTGAACATCTGGGTTGTCGGGTGTGCCGCCCCCTCGTAATAGATCGACTCGGAGAACATGATGCTGAGGACCTCAGGAGTAGCCACGCCGACCTCGAACTCCAGCCAGTACGAAGACCCCGGGAGACCGAGGGTCGGGTCGTGGGAAGAGGAGACGTCTGCGATGAACTGGTTGCGCCGGGGATCGACGATATCGCGAATCGCCTGGTTGACTGCGGCCTGCGAGGCCGCTCCCAGGCCTGAAACGACCGGTTCGCGGGACTCGATGTCAATCGGCGGATCCGCCACGTCCGTGTCGTTGACGATGGTGTCGACGATCGGCGTCGGGGGAAGCGTGACCGTGGTCGTCGTGGATGAGGTCGAGGAGGTCGTCGATCCCGAGGTTGTGGTCGTGGTCGTGGCCGCGGCCGGGGGCGTCGTCGACTCGGTCGTAGAGGTGGCTGCGGATGACGCCACCGTCGCCCCGGAGGTTGTCCCCGGACCGCCGCTATCACCGCAACCGGCTATCGCCACCACCAGCACCAGGACCAAAGCCACACGAACGATTGTGCCCATCAGGAAGCTCTCCTTGGTAGGTCTCACCCTCTGCGCGCTACCACCAGCGCGTCGATCGCCGTGAATTCGCCTTCTTCCGAGATGTAGGGTCGGTTCACCTTCTCGGCCTTCACGATGTCGAGCGACCGGAGGTCGGCAACCAGGTCCTCCGGCGTGTACAGCACCTCCGGGCTCTGCGGCCCGCCGTAGCCATCCTCGATATTGGTGAGATCGTGCCCGACAATGACCATCGTCCCTCCGGGCGCCAGGGCAGCCGCAGCTCGCGCATGTACGACGCGCAGCAGATCCTGGGGCAGGTGCAGGTAGGCCAGCACGACGAGATCGAAGGCACCGGCCTCCGGCACGTACTCACGCAGGTCGGCCGCGACGGTAGTGATCTCCACGCCGTCCCGGGCGGCCAGGTCGGCCGCCCGACCGAGCGCCACCGCGGAGAAGTCGATGGCCGTGACATTCCACCCTTGTTTGGCCAGCCAGACCGCATTGCGCCCTTCACCGGCGGCCAGGTCCAGCGCCTTGCCCGGCGTCAGACCGGTGACCTCCTGAACGACGAAGCGGTTGGCATCGACGGTCCACAACCACTCCCGATCCCGATAGCGGTCATCCCATGCGTCTCGATCCATGTTCGGCACCTCTCTCACCCGTTCTGGCGTCAGAAACCCGTCAGAATTGCGCGCTTTCTGACGCCAGAATGGGGTTTACTCACACGAACTCGACGCCTTGGGCCAGCGGGAGGTCGTCGCCCCAGTTGATCGTCGTGGTCTGGCGGCGCATGTAAGCCTTCCAGGAGTCGGAACCGGCCTCGCGGCCTCCACCGGTCTCCTTCTCGCCACCAAACGCTCCGCCGATCTCCGCGCCGGAGGTCCCGATGTTGACGTTGGCGATCCCGCAGTCCGACCCGAAATGCGACAGGAACTTCTCGGCGTTCTTGAGCGAGTCGGTGAAGATGGCCGACGACAATCCCTGACGGACGCCGTTCTGCACCGCGATGCCTTCCTCGAGCGAGTCCACTTCGATCAAGTAGAGCAACGGCGCAAATGTCTCCTCCTGGAGGATCGGTGCGTCCTTCGGCATCCTGACCACCGTCGGCTCGATGAACGCAGGGCCGAGATTCTCCAGGCGGTTGCCGCCGGTGAGAACCTCGCCGCCCTGCTGAGTGGCGAGATCGAGAGCGGTCAGCATGTTGTAGACGGCCGTCTCGTTGACCAGAGGTCCCATCAAAATGCCGGCCTCGAGTGGATCTCCGATGGTGACCTGTGCGTAGGTAGCGACCAGTCGCTTGGCGACCTCGTCGAAGACGTCTTTGTGGACGATCATCCGGCGCAGGGACGTGCAGCGTTGCCCGGCCGTTCCCACCGCCGCGAACGTGGCCGCTCGAACGGCCAGCTCGAGATCGGCGTCGTCCATCACGATGATGGCGTTGTTACCGCCCAATTCCAGGATTGCCCGTCCGAGGCGCTTGGCGAGTTCCGTCCCCACCTTGTATCCCATGTCGCACGATCCGGTCGCCGAGACGAGCGGCACTCGATGGTCCTTCACCATGAGATCACCTACATCGGAACCTGAACCGATGGCGAGGTTGAATACGCCCTCGAAGCCCGTACCGGCCATGACCGCATCGGTGATCTTGGTCACCGCGATGGCCGTCAGCGGGGTTTCGCTCGATGGCTTCCAGATGTTCGTGTCACCGCACACGGCGGCAATCAGTGAGTTCCAGGACCACACCGCGGTCGGGAAGTTGAACGAGGTGATCGTGCCGACCGGTCCGAGCGGATGCCATTGCTCGTACATGCGGTGCATGGGGCGTTCAGAGGTCATCGTCAAACCGTAGAGCTGACGGGAGAGGCCCACCGCGAAGTCGGCGATGTCGATCATCTCCTGAACTTCACCCTCCCCTTCGGGAAGGATCTTGCCCATCTCCATCGTGACCAGCGCCCCGAGCGCAGTCTTCTTCTGGCGCAGAGCATTGCCCACCAAGCGGACATATTCCCCGCGCTTCGGCGCCGGCAGCATGCGCCACCGTTCGAACGTTTCGACCGAGTTGGAGATGACTTTCTGGTAGTCATCCCCATTCGCTCTGATGATCGTGGCGATCACCTCACCGGTAGCCGGGTTGTAGCTCGGCAGCTCCGAACCGTGGGTTTCGATCCACCCACCGGCATAGGCGCCGCTGTTGAATTCCTTGATGCCGAGTTCAGCAAGTACCTGTTGTGTGTCCACGTTGGAGTCCTCTCTCACCGGGCCGCGATGGTTTCGATCTCGACCAAGAAGCCACCAGGCAACGCGCTCACCTCGACGGTGGAACGGGCCGGAGGACTGTCCGGGAAGGCGGCGCCGTAGACTTCATTTACCTTCGGGAAGTCCGCCATGTCGGCCAGGAAGATGGTCGTCTTGACGACGTCGCCGAACCCGAGGCCGACATCTCCGAGAATCGCCTCGATATTGGTCATTATCTGCTTCGCCTGAGCAACCACGTCATCCGGGGCCCGTTCACCGGAGGCGGGATCGATGGCCACCTGACCGGAGATGAAGACGAGGCCGGCAGCCTCGACGGAAACCGAATAGGGGCCGAGGGCAGAAGGTGCACTGGGGGTATTGAGTACTTGTTTTGGCATACGGCAAGGGTAACTGGTCGTGCGGGCGGGTACGCCGGTGGAATGGGTGGCGAGAAGCGCCGGGCAATTGGCTCAGAGCGTGGCAGTTCGACAAACTGGCAAACATGCGAAGCGAGGAACTCCGGCAGCAACTCATCGATAGCACCGGCATCGATTTTGGCGCATACCAGCATGAGGAAGTCGTTGATGCGCTCGACGTCACCTCATCGGTTCTCGACTCCATCACTCGCGCCGCGAGATGGGCTTCGGCTGCCCTGGCGTGTGTGGTCCTGGTGATCTGGCTCAGCGTGCAGAACGGGGGCGGCTCCCTGCGGGTCGTCGTGCTCACGCTGATTGGAGCCGTGATCGTGGTCTCGCTCGGCGCGGTGATCTGGGTACGAAGCCTGGGCGCCAATCTCGAAGCCCAGACCGGTGAACTCATATCCGTGACACAGGCTGCGGCCGCGCAACTCCAAACCGACCTGGTCGGCGCTGAGAATCCCCCGAACGATCGACAACTCGCCGACGGCCTGCTGCTCGTCATGATCACGCCCGCCGTCGGTCGGGCCATCCAGCAGCGAGTCTGGTTTCTGGGACGGCCGCTGGGCGCATTGAGCGAACGGGCCATCGGAAACATCCTCGGCCGCATGACCGCCCGACTCGAGGAAGGAACCTTCTCAGGGTCGGCGGTTGGGTCGATCGCCGAGTGGACCGGGTCGGTGCTGGGAAGGGTGCGCGGCTACATCCAGCCGATCTTCCGCCAACTCCGTCGGTGGGTCATCCTCCCGATCACCATCGTGCTCGGGATCATCATCATCGTGGCCACGATCGCGTTCGTTGTGGTCGCGTGAGCAAGATGGCAATTGGCTCAGAGCGTCGCCGATATCGGTACAGTCCGCTACCGCGACTATCGACGAGTTCCGTAGGAACTCGAACCTGCCGGCTTCGCCGGCAGGCCGCCACCCACCTACTAGGAGAAGCTGTTGCCGCACCCGCAGGAACGGGTCACGTTCGGGTTGTTGATGGCGAACCCGGCGCCGGTGAGGGCGTCTTTGTAGTCGAGAGTCGCACCCCGGACCATTTCGAGGCTCTGCGAATCAACCACCACCTTGACCCCATCGAATTCCTCGACGGTGTCGGCGGCATCGAACTCGTTGTCGAAGAACATCTCATATGAGAACCCCGAACAGCCGCCTGCTTTCACGGCCAAACGCAAAGCCATCGTCTCATCCCCTTCGGCATCGATCAACTGGCGCAGCTTGTCGATAGCACCGTCTGTGAGGTCGACGGCCTTCTGCGGAACGCTCGACTTGAACGTCAACGGTTGACTCATTGTTCCAAACTCCTGAGCTCGATCTGGGGTTGTCACTATACCCCTGATTCACGTGTAATTTGCAATGTCCCCATAGTGGAAATACCCGGTACCATGACCTACGTGCTTACACATGAAGACGTATTCAAGGCTCTCCGTGGTGTGTTTGACCCCGAACTGGGGGCAGATATCGTGGAACTGGGCATGGTTCAGGACGTCGACATCACGCCGACCGGCGAAGTGACGCTGGGCATCGCACTCACAATCGCCGAATGCCCAATGCGCTCACAGATCGAAGAAGACACAGTTCGCAAGGTGTCGGCACTCAACGGCGTCACCGACGTCCACATTGACATCCGGGCGATGACGCAGAAACAGCGTTCGGGTGTGATGGAACGAGCCAGGCGAACGGCCAGGGACAACGCCGAGCCAACCAGAGTCGACCCCAAGACCCGGGTCATTGCAGTCGGTTCGGGCAAAGGTGGCGTCGGTAAGTCGTCGGTCAGCGTGAACCTGGCCGTCGCCATCTCGGATCTCGGCTATCGAGTCGGTTTGCTCGACGCCGACATCTGGGGATTCTCGATTCCCCGCATGCTCGGCACGACCGAGCGCCTCGAGGCGAATGACGAGAAGGTCATCATTCCGGTCGATGTGCACGGCATCGCGGTGGTCTCGACCGGGCTCATCGTGGAGTCGGAGGAAACCGCCCTGATGTGGCGCGGGCTGATGCTGTCCAAGGCACTGGAGCAGTTCCTCCACCAGGTCGCCTGGGGTGAACTCGACTACCTCATCATCGATCTTCCCCCGGGAACCGGCGACATTCAAATGGCCCTGTCCCGGCTCCTACCCCAGGCGGAGATGGTGGTCGTCACGACACCGCAGAAGGCTGCCCAGAAGGTGGCCATCCGGGTCGCAGACATGGCCAGACGGTCCTACATGCCTGTCGTCGGAGTCATTGAGAACATGGCCGGCTTCACCTGCGGGCACGGCGAGACCTACGACCTCTTCGGTTCCGGTGGCGGCACGGAACTGGCGGAGGCAATCGGAGTGCCGTTGATCGGACAGATTCCGCTCGACGCCGGCGTCGTGGAAGGTGGCGACTCCGGGAACCCGGTGGCGAGAGTTGCTCCAGACGGGGCCGCCGGAGCGGCTCTCAGGGCGACCGCGCAGCGTGTTATCGACTTGGTGCCACCCGTGGAAGACGAAACCTGCACTGCCCGGATCGCCCGGCTTGTGGACGCCATGGAGGCCAGTTCTGCTTAGACAATTCCGCTCTCTGCTCCGAGATGGCTAACTAGTCATATGATGCTATGTTTTTATGCCACCCAAGCAAACACTCTCCGTGGTCGATACTAGGGACTGAACGTGCCAGGGTTGTCGAACCGGCTGGGAGGGCTTTTCCGCCGGAAGCGCATCACACCAGGCGAGGGTCACCGAAAGGCGACCCTCGCTGCGCGTGGAGTGCCTAGTCGCGAGTTCCTAATCGCGAGTCCAAGCAGGGGGCCAATTGCCAATTGCCAATTGCCAATTGCCAGTTGCCTGCTGGGTCAAAACCCAGAACCTAGAACTACCCACAAAGTACCTTGGCCAGTGGATATGGGTTGACCGCCGGTCCGCCGCCGGGATGGAACTCGAAGTGCAGGTGCGGCACGCTGTACGACGCGTTCCCGGTCGAACCGACGTACCCGACCAGCTCCCCTACGGAGACGGATTGCCCGACCGAAAGCCCGGGCGCCCAGTCGTCCAGGTGCGCGTAGTAGTACTCATCCCCGGATTGACCGGTCAACCAGATCGTGATGCCGCCGAGACCCCCGTTACCCATCCGGCGGATCTTCCCCGACTCGATCGCCACGGTCGGCGTACCCCTCGCAGCCAGCATGTCCACGCCTTGATGGCCCCTTCCGCCACTCCGCGCCGCTCCCCAGGTATCCGTGAAGGCTGAGAAACCATCGACGGGACACACCAGGCCGCCCGTCGCAACGACGACGGTGGTCGTGGTTGTCGTCGACTCACCGGTCACGGTGGTGGTGGTCTCGCCGGCCGCGGTTGAGGTCGTACTGACGATCGTCGTGGTCGTCGTCGTCGAGGTGGCATCCCGGGCAGCCTGTTCGGCGCGCAGGCGCTCTTCTTCGAGTCGGCGAAGTTCCTCCTCGATTCTCCGGCGCTCCTCATCCTCAATCCGTCGCTGCTCGACTAGGGCGACGTAGGCAGCCTGGGCGGCGTCGAGTCGATCATTGAGGGCTGCGGCTGCTGCATCCAGTCGAGCAACATTGAGTTGCTGCTCCTGTTCGAGCTCGGCAAGCACACCAAGCTGGCGTTCATACTCCGTCTGGAGCCCCGCCAGATCATTGATCAGCTGCTCATCATCGATTGCCAGGCTCTCCAGATAGCTGAGACCTGCGCCTAGTTGCTCCGGCGTTCCCGAGAAAAACACCAGAGAAACCCGGTTGGAGGCGGCCGCGGTGTACAGCTCCACGGCTCGCGCTTGCAGTTGTTCCAGGGAAGCATCGACCTGAACCTGCGTTTCGAAGACCGACCGATTGAGGCGAGCGAGTTCGATGTCCAGTTCGATCGAGCGGACGGTTGCCGCTTCCAACTCAGCCGCCAGGACTTCGAGTTCCGCCCGAGTCGTGGCCACCTCCTGTTCAGCGGCAGAAAGGTCATCGTCGGTGACCTGCGCGACCGCCGGGGCGGCAAGGAGGGCAAGAACGACAACGGTGGCCAGCAGCCGGGCGGTTCTACTCACGGGAAGCTCCGATCAGCCCAACAATGGCGCTCCAAAGGACAGGCGCATCGCCGGCGAACGTCACTTTGCCTTCCACGAGCAGTTTGTGCAGGTGAGCGGCCACGGAGTGAGCGGCGAGCGGATGTAAGGCGGGATCTACATCTGCGTACACCGCTTCCACGACGGCTCCTACCGTACCTGCACCAGCTTCGAGTGCGGCAATGATCTGTTGTTCGCGTTCGAGCCGGTGACTTATGTAATCGTCTATGACCGCGTATGGATCATCCATGACCGGCCCGTGGCCCGGATAGAGGCGCTGCAGCGTGATGGCCGTGAGACGGCGGAGTGAGGCGAGGTAGGCCACCATATCTTCGACCACGACGGTC
The DNA here is from genome assembly GCA_029210695.1 of Acidimicrobiia bacterium. Classification (NCBI taxonomy): domain Bacteria; kingdom Bacillati; phylum Actinomycetota; class Acidimicrobiia; species Acidimicrobiia bacterium. Next base: position 5,623 of record JARGFH010000080.1, on the reverse strand, counting down.
GAGCCTCCCATGATGTGGTCGCCCGTGAATAGCAGGTCGCCTGCCAGGAAGCAGAGGTGATCGGCCGAGTGCCCCGGCGTATAGACCACCTTCAACTCCTCGGAGCCAACGGCCACCCGATCCCCGTCATCCACCTGGATGTCGGGGTCGAATCCGGGACCGGGCTCGTATCCGTACACGGGAACATCCAGTTCCAGCCCCAGCGGATTGGCGAGGGGCGCATGATCGGGGTGCGAATGAGTAACGAGAATGCCCCGTACCGCGGAGGCGGCAACGGCGTCGAGGATGGCGGTGCGGTGGGATGGCTCGATCGGACCCGGGTCAACGATGAGCGCGTCGTCTCCCGATCGCAGCACGTAAGTGTTCGTGCCGGGACCCGTGAACAGACCAGGATTGGGGGCGAGCAGCCTTTGGGTCTCCACAATGCCTCGGTGGGTGTCGGAGCGGTTGAGAACAGTTTCGCGCGTTCTCACGCGACCTCAAGTCGAGTTAGAGGATGATGGTGCGTTCCCGGAAGTATTGGGCGAGCCGCAACCGCACAACCTCCCGGATGGCGGGTACGAGGAGAGCGAATCCAACGGCGTCGGTGATGAACCCCGGAGTGAGGAGCAATCCGCCTGCAAAGAGCAGGATTCCGCCGTGCGCAAGATCTCTCCCGGGAAACTGCCCGGTGGCCGTCTGCCGACGGATCGCCGACATTGTCGCCATCCCCTGCCTCCGCAGCAGACCGGCGCCAACGATTGCGGTGAGGAGAATCGCCCCAAGTGTGGCGGCCAGACCGATCCGACCCTCCACACTCATCAGGACGTACAGCTCTGCAACCGGGACCACGATGAAAGCCAGCATCAACATATATCCACAGAATACGAGCATGTCTAGGCTATTTGCATGCTGCGGCACCTCCCCTCCGTCGACGCTCTGGTTCGCCAGATCAACTCTCCGCTTCCGGTGGGCCTGGTTACCGAGATCGTGCGCCGCTCGATCGATGAGGCCCGCCAACTGATCACTGCAGGCGAACAAGCCGACGCCGCTGCCCTGGCGGCGGACAGGCTCTCGAGAGCAAGCCGCTCGAAGCCGCACCGCCTGCTCAATGCGACGGGCGTTCTGTTGCACACGAATCTCGGTAGGGCCCCCCTTGCGCCCGCGGCTGCCGATGCGGCCCACCTGGCCGCCACCGGATACGGCAACCTCGAATTCGACCTCACCACCGGTAGCAGAGGTGGGCGGGGCGCCTACGTGAAAGATCTCCTCCGCAATCTGACCGGTGCCGAGGCGGCCATGGTGGTCGGCAACAATGCGGGTGCGTTGCTCCTGACGCTGGCAGCCATTGGAGGCGACGGCCGGGTTCCCGTTTCGCGAGGCGAGTTGATCGAGATCGGTGGCTCCTACCGGTTGCCCGAGCTGATGGCGGCCAGTCACGCCCGCATGGTCGAGGTCGGAACGACCAACCGTACCCGCAGATCCGACTACGAACGTGCCATCACTACCGACACCACCCTGCTCTTGAAGGTCCACCCCTCGAACTACCGCGTGATGGGGTTCGCTGAGGACACTCCGCTCGCCGATCTGGTCGAGATCGGACGGGCCCACGAGGTCCCGGTCGCGTTCGACATCGGCTCGGGGCTGCTCGACGACAACGTTCCATGGCTGGATGGCCCACCACCCACCTGGCTCGGAGGTGAGCCGGGCGTGCGGCAGGCACTAGCGACCGGAGCCGATGTGATCACCTTCTCGGGGGACAAGCTCCTCGGCGGTCCCCAGGCCGGCATCGTCGTCGGAACTGCCGGGGCCATCGAGACGATGTCGACACATCCCATCGCCCGAGCGCTTCGCATCGACGGCTCTAATCTCGCCGCCCTGGCCGCCACTCTGGAGATCTACGCCGATGGACGCGGCGCCGAGATCCCTTTCTGGTCGATGGCAACGAAATCCGACGAGCAACTCCGGCCGCGGCTCACACGTCTCCAGGGAGTCGCCGGTGGAGAGATTCGTCAGAGCAACTCTGTGCCGGGTGCCGGCTCGGTGCCGGGAGCAGAGCTACCGACGCCGGTTCTCGCCATCTACGGGGTCACCGTCGACCTGGTTTGGGATCGACTCCTCGCCGCCGAACCGCCGGTGGTAGCGAGGCGTGATGCCGGCGAGTTGATAATCGATCTTCGCGCTGTCCCGGAGGCCGACGACGACGCCCTGTTGGCGGCGCTGGAGTCTGCATGCCGGTAATCGGCACCGCCGGGCATGTCGACCATGGAAAGTCCACACTGGTCGAAGGATTGACCGGCCGGGATCCCGACCGTTGGGATGAGGAGAAACGTCGCGGTCTAACCATCGACCTAGGGTTCGCCTGGACGACGCTTCCCGATGGGACCGAAGTGTCATTCGTCGACGTCCCCGGCCACGAACGATTCATCAAGAACATGCTGGCCGGCACTGAAGCGATCGACGTAGCGCTGCTCGTGGTCGCAGCCGACGAGGGCTGGATGCCTCAGTCCGAGGAGCATCTGGCCGTCCTCGACCTGCTCGGCGTGCGGCACGGGCTGGTAGCAGTGACGAAACGGGACCGGGTCGACGACGATCTCCTCGAACTCGCAATGCTCGAGATAGAAGAGCAACTGGAGGGGACCGTATTTGCCGGGGCTCCACTCGTTCCCGTGGCCGCGCCGACCCGGGAGGGGTACGACGAGCTAATCAACCATCTCGTTCGGATCGTGGATGAAGCGGGCCGGAGTCTCGAGCCCAACGGCCGGGCGCGACTCTGGATCGATCGGGCGTTCACCATCTCGGGGGCGGGGACCGTCGTGACCGGCACCCTCACCGACGGAACCGTCCGTCTAGGCGACCGTCTCGAGCTCTGGCCGGGAGGCCACGAGGTGCGGGTACGCGGACTCCAGTCGCACGAAACGGAACTCGACTCGGTTCCGCCGGCAACTCGCTGCGCCATCAATCTTGCAGGACTCGAACGCAGGGAGGTTCAGCGGGGCAACATGCTCGGGATTCCGGGCCAATGGGCGCCCAGCGACACGCTGCTCGTCGACGTCCGGCCGGCCCGCTACGTCGAGGATCCCCTGACCAATCGTGGTGCGTTTCACCTGCACCTAGGGTCCGGTTCCTGGCCGGTCACTCTACGCCTCATTGAAGATGCTGCGCTGACGGGACCGGGAGCTGCCCTCCTCCGCCTGCCTGAACGGATTCCGGTCGTCGCCGGGGATCGTTTCATCCTCCGCGAGACTGGGCGCCGGGCCGTCGTCGGAGGGGGCCGGGTCCTCGATCCGGCCCCGAGCCCGCGTCGCCCGGACGTTCTTGCATCGCTCCCAAAGCTGCGCGACGCCTTGGGACGGGGGCCCGATGCCCTGGCCGGCGCACTCCTGGATTCGCGCAAGATCGAGGATCTCGCCCGACTGTCGGCTCACTCCGGAGGTGGGAAACCGGCAGATGCCGTCGTGGTGAAGCAGCGCGCAATGGCCCACACCCTGGCCCAGCAGCTGACTTCCCGCGCGGTAGGCCTGGTTCGCTCTTTCCATGGTGGGAATCCACTGCGGCCGGGCATCCAGAAGGCCAGCCTGGCAAGTGGGCTGGGGATCGACCTCGACTCTCTCGAAGTGCTGATCGCCCGAAGCGGAGATCTGCGGGACGACGGGGCCACGGTCGCCGGGGTGGATTTCGAAGGAGGCCTCGATGCCGGCCGGGAAGGCGAATGGGAAAACCTCCGCAGCAGCCTGCAGTCGGCGGGGCTCACCGTCCCCCGGATCAAGGAACTACCAATAGATCCGGATCTCCTGCATGCCCTTCTGCGTGACCGGAGGATCATCCGGGTCGGCCCCGAACTGGTTTATCTGCCCGACCAACTCGACGCCCTGGCAAAGCGCATTCGAGCGATGCAGGGTCCGTTCACGGTCGCCGAGTTTCGTGATCTCTTCGGACTGTCCAGGAAATACGCCGTCCCGCTCCTCGAATGGATGGACGCCAACGGCGTCACGGAGCGGGACGGTGATGTTCGGACGGTTCAGGCCGGCTGAGCGACCGACCGTCGGTCGGGCTCGGTAAGTCCCCCCCAAATGCCGTACGGTTCGCGAATACGAACGGCATATTCCAGGCACGCACCAACTACGGGGCAAACCTGGCAGATCGCCTTGGCCCGAGCCTCTCGCCGCTCGCGTTCATCCTTGCGCTCGAACGTACTGGGCGGGAAAAACAGGTGCGAATGGTTGCCCCTGCACAGGGCATCCGTCTGCCAGTCACTCACCTCAGCTCCTTCCTCCAGACCGGGGTTCGGAAAACCAACCTACCAGCGGGTCAATGACGTGACCAGGAAGTTTTTGGCACAACCAGGGAGAGTTTTCGCGTTCTGGTTTGAACCGACCGGCACTCCTGGAGTCAGAGACACACGGATTGAGAACGGCAGTAGGCAGTAGGCCGTAGGCAGTAGGGGGGAACCGCCAGGACATCGTTCCTCTGTTCCGCCATGACATCGTTCCTCTGATCGTGCGAGGAGGCATGTTGTGGTTGGTGAGTTTGAGTCTGAGGTGGAGCGTCGAGTGGAGGCGCTTCGGCTGATCGACGAAGAGGGTCTGGGAGTTGGGGCGGCTGCGAACCGTGTGGGCCGTTCCCGACGATGGCTCTCGAAATGGAAACAGCGGGCCGATGCTGGGGAAAGCCTTGTGGGCCGGTCCACCGCACCGTTGGAACGGCCCACGAAGACACCGGCGGTGATGGTCGGTTTGGTATTGGAGTATCGGGATCGTCTCAAAGCGGATCCGGTGGCTTCGGTGGGTGGCTTGTCGATTGTGGCGGCGATGGAACGAGACAACATCGATCCGATCCCCGGGTTGCGAACGATCGAACGGATCCTTACCCAGGCAGGTGTGACCCGCCAGTCGAGGCAACCGTCTTCTGGTTCTCAACGGTTGCCGTTGCCGATGGTGGGATCGGCACCGGGAGTGTGGCAACAGTCCGACTGGATCCACGACCGCTATCTCAGAGGCGGTGCCATCTTCAACTCGTTGACGATCTCCGATGTCGGTTCCAAGGCGATCTGCGCCGGCCAGTATGTTCGCCGGACGGTCCTCAACGCAGTCACCTTGCTCGGGGCCTGTCAGGGATTCTGTGTAAGTGGGTGGCGGTGGTCATTTAGACGATGTTGATTCGTCCGGGAAAGTAGATGGCCAGCTGGTTGAGGCAGGCCTTCCATCCTTGTGTTCCTGTGCCCGCTTCTCCTCCTCTCTTGGTGGTGATGTTACGTGTTGCCAGGTAGAGCAGTTTGAGGGCTGCCCGTTCGGTGGGGAAATGTCCCCGGTTCTTGGTCACTTTGCGTAGCTGATAGTTGATCGATTCGATCATGTTGGTGGTATACACCACCCGTCTGATCTCCGACGGGTAGGCCAGGAAGGGGATGAACGTCTCCCAGGTGTCTCGCCACAGCCTGACGATCGCCGGATACTTCTGTCCGAGCCCTGCTTCGAATTCGGCCATGGCAGCCTCGGCGGCGTCGGTCGTGGCTGCTGTGTAGATGGGCCGCAGCTGGGCGGCTATCTTCTTGCGGTCATCATTGGAGCCGTAACGGAACGAGGCACGGAGCAGATGGATCACACAGGTCTGAACGACAGCTTCAGCCCAGGTGGCTTCGATC
>JARGFH010000079.1 GCA_029210695.1 Acidimicrobiia bacterium | reverse complement strand
ACTCAAAGCGTCAAAGGCAAACCTGGCCACCGCAGTGGCAGCGTCGGGCACCACCCTTACCGACATCTACGGCGTGGGCCCGGTCGTAGCCGGCCTGGTGATCGGCTACAGCGGCGACATCACCAGGTTCCCCACCCGGCACCACTATGCCACCTACAACGGCACCGCCCCCATCGACGCCTCCTCCGGGTCGAAGAAGCGGCATCGGCTCAACCCGCGAGGCAACCGCATGTTGAACCATGCGCTGCATCTGATCGCGATCACCCAACTCCGCTACCCGGGAACTGAGGGACGCATCTTCTACGAACGTAAACTCGCTGAAGGCAAAACGAAGAAGGAAGCCATCCGGTCACTGAAACGGCGCCTCTCTGACGTCGTCTACCGCCACCTCGTCGCCGACCAAAAGCGTTAGGGCCCGGGGGGCACCCAGGAACGTCTCTGTCGCGTGCGTGTCCGGCGTTGCATCCTGAAGCGCCGGCTCTTCCACAAAGCCACCCCGGGCCAACCCCCAGCCTACGCCCACACCACCGAGCTTGCCGATCCGGCAAGGCACTCCACCGCGCCCAAAACACCCCTTGACAACCAAACAGGCCTCGTTCGGCTCGGATCAGGGGCCCGTTCTTTATGGCGCATATCTGGCGATCTGGACTGCATGGGGGTATCCAGCAGCAAACATCGGAGCGACGACCCTGATCGAGATCTACCGCAGTGCGTCCTATGGCACCTATGCACTTCCGAACGCCTGCCGGTCGAGATCCTCGAGTGTTCCGTCCTTTTCCGCCCGGACCAGTTGGGCTTGGCAGAAGGTTGCCAACTCGGTCAGGGCGATGAGCGCCTTCGTGGAGTTGCGCCGGTTGTCGTATCCGAGATCACGCCCGTGAAGAACACCGTGACGAGGCGGGAACACACCAGATACATCGAGGACCGTGCGTTTCATTGTGGCCCTGCTCGATTCGAATATCGGCTGCAGAATGTCGGGATGACCCGAACTGGATACATCATCGGAGAGACGGTTGGGGTTCAGAAACGGGGAGGAATCGATCACGTCCCGCACCATTCCTTCTGCCTGCGCAAGTGCAACCGGTACCGACGCGTGATACCTCTCTGCGCGATGATCGGCAACCGCCAACTCCACGAGCTCGTGCCGACGTTGACCAACCTGAATTCGTGTTTCGGAGTAGATCGCGACACGCAGAACCCGCAGTGCAGCTGATTCCAACCTGCCGGGTTCGTTCCAGTAGTCCTCCAGGACCTCCTCGGCCGTCCTCTGCTTCCCAGCGTCGAGCAGCTCGGCCGCCTGGTCATAGACCTGCGGGGTCGCGAGATCAGTAATGGCCCACCCAATCTGTGACAGCGGCGCCCACCGCTGATATCCCGTTACCAACGACCTGAGTTCATCGGAGGCAGCGAGCATGCGATCCAACGAATCGGCCGGAGCACCAAGAGCGGCGAGAAGCGACCTCGCCAGCGGATCCTTCAGCACAGATGCAATCTCGATCGATGAGCGAATCGAGCCGTCAGGATCAGCACGCTCGACATGATCGACTGACGCGCTCCCGGATTGACGATGCTCTTGTTCAGCCATCTCAAGTTTCTATTCGAGGCCGCGACCATCACCATTGTCTCATCGCGGCCTCTTCGGCGTGCAACTATCGATAGACATCCGCCAGTTGCGGCCCAGTCCGGCATCATGGAGAGAACAACTGTGAGTGTTCGATCCGCCGGGCAAGAAACGCCGATCCAGCGCTCTCGGCGGAGTGCTCGTTCGTGCAACGTATTTGGTGATCTCGGTCGACCCGGGGCGTCTCGCGGTGACCATGCGCCGAGCCCCCCGGGTACGCGGGGGACTCAGAGCGCTTGCCGGTCCGCTGGTTCGGCTATCCGAGATCCCGGAGGTCTTGGCGGGCGATGACGTTCCCGTCTGTGTCCAGGGCTGTGACGATGATGGCTTCCGGGAAGTGCGGCTCGGGATTGCCGGGAGAGACGTCAACGCCGGGACCGTGGACGAGCTCGAGGAAGTAGCCGTCGGTCTGCACGTTGGTCTGCACGACGCTTCCGTCGTCGAAGGTCACCTCGACGGTGGCAGCCGCGGTGGGGACGTGGCCCAGCACGGTGAGGACCGTTTCTTGTGCGGAGGCTTCTGCTGGGGCTCCGACCCAGATCTCGCCCATGGGGGCGAACTCCCACGTGGCGGTGTTGCACGCGTTCACACCCCCGACGTATTCACCTTGCGAATCGATCTCGACCATGGCGAATCCGCTCGGCGCAGCGTCTGGACCTGGACTGGTGGTCCAGAGTTGGGTGGTGTTCCCGTCGCTTGCATCGGCGGTGGCGACAAGTGTCTCGACGCTGCCGCTGGTGCGGCAATCCATGTAGTCGAGGGTTTCCTTCGCCTGCCAAGGAAACAGCCCCATCGCCCCAGCGGTGCCCGCCACCAGCAGGACAGCGATCACCGACGCCAGGGTTGGGACCAGTCGCACACGAACCCGGGAACTCGAGGTGGACTGGCTGCCGGGGAAGGGTTGTTCGGTTCTGACCGCGGTCATGACACGCTCCTTGATGAGGTCGTGACGTTCCGGCGGTAGTCCGTCATCGGGAAGCATCAGACGACAAAGGTCTGAGTCGTTCATCCTGTGCTCCTTTCCGAATTCGTGGCCGGTGAGTCGTCACCGTCGGGCTTGCGATGAGGGAATGCCCGATCCTCGGTGACGGTTCCCTCGCCGGCATTGAGATGTTTCCGTGCCCGTGAGAGTCGAGACCGCACCGTGCCGACCGGGACCTCGAGAGTCTGAGCAATCTCGTTGTAGCTCAGCTCCTCCCATGCCCACAGCAGCAACACCTCGACCTGCTTGCGGGGCATCCGTTCGAGCTGTGCTCTAAGGACTTCCAGTCGTCGCTGGCCATCGGTTCGATCAGCAACCTCGTCAGCGTGATCCTGGACCGGAGTCGGATGAGGGAGGCGGCCGATGGCACGTCTCCCTCGATCTCGGCTCCGCCAGTGACGTCTCACCAGGTTCGAGGCCACCCCCAACAGCCACGACCGCAGCGAACCGTCAAGAAGTCGCACCCGCTTGCGTTGCCGCCAGGCTTCCAGAAACACCTGCGAAACAACCTCCTCAGCGAGATCGGCATCTCCGGTGCGGCGCCCCCCCCGTGTGATTGAGTGGTGATTATGTCCGCCCCAGAACGGCCTACTTCGGGTACCGTTGGGGGTTGGTGCAGTTCCATTCGGCATCCCCAAGGGACTGCCGCCAGGTGAGGCACGGGCCGACACTGCTGCAGAAAGTCACGCACTCGTACCGCCATATGGGAAGATCTAAGAATGACGAAGCAATGCCACTTACGACTGACAGCTCAGGGGAGAGCCGCTCGTGGCTAACGTGAATCTTTCGAGCGCCAGGAACGCGAAGAACGATGAGTTCTACACGCAGTTCTCTGACATCGAGACGGAGATGAACGCCTATCTCGAGTACGACCCGGATGTGTTCCGTGGCAAGACGGTGCTGCTGCCGTGTGACGACCCCGAGTGGAGCAACTTCACCAAGTACTTCGCACAGAACTTTGAGAAGCTGGGTCTGAAGAAGCTAATCAGCACGAGCTATGCACCGACAGCAGTCGCGTATTCCATGCAACCCACACTCTTTGAGGCTGAAAGCCCCCAGTTCGACCGGGCGAAGACGAAGGCCGACGGAAAGATCTTCACCCTCAGCCGTGACGTGAATAATGACCAGAGGATCGACGTCAACGACTTGGAGTGGCAATACCTCGTGGGCGATGGTGACTTCCGCAGTGACGAGGTCCGTCGTCTTCGAGATGAAGCCGATATGGTCATCACCAACCCCCCGTTCTCACTCTTCCGTGAGTTCTTGGCCTGGATCATGGAAGCAGGCAAGCAGCTTGTCATCGTGGGCAACATGAACGCCATCACATACAAGGAGGTCTTTCCCCTGATCCAGACTGACCGACTGTGGCTTGGAGCTACCGCCAACGGAAGCGACATGGTGTTCGGTGTACCCCCCGGGTCAGAGGTCAAGGCCGCCGATAAGGAAAAAGCCGCTCGTCTCGGCTATGAAGGCGACTACACGCGTCTCGGCAACTCGTGTTGGTTCACGAACCTTGACCATGGCCGCCGTCACCAACCCCTCGCCCTGATGACCCAGGCTGACAACAAGAGATTCAGCAAGCACAAAGAGATCAGGGGGGTCGGCTACAAGAAGTACGACAACTATGACGCGATCGAGGTGCCGTTCACCGACGCCATCCCGAGCGACTACCCAGGTGCGATGGGTGTACCGATCAGCTTCCTCGACAAGTACAACCCCGAGCAGTTCGAGATTCTTGGCATCACCGACCGCGGCAACGAATATGGCCTGAAAACCAAGGAGTACCGAAAGGGCGATGTTCCCAAGCCTGGAGACCTGAACAGGCGTGCCGCGATCAAGATGCCGGATGGCACCTTCAAAGCCACCTACGCACGACTTCTCATCCGACGGAGAACCCAATGAAGAACGGGCGAGTGATCCAGTCGGCCTACCAGCGAATCTTCATCCGCCACCGAAAGGCCGCATGATGGAAACGACACTAACACGCTACACCGTTGAGCAGGTGTCGGAGGGGTTCGTCTACAACGAGTTGGAAGGCAGGGGTCTGTTTGGTCTTGCGGGCAAGTTGACGATCCAGCCGGAGTATCAGCGCAACTACATCTACGCCGATGGCAAGCGTGATGTTGCCGTGGTCGATTCGCTCTTGAAGGGTTATCCGCTGGGGCTCATCTACTTCAACCGTGCAGGCGAGGACCGGCTGGAAGTCCTCGATGGCCAGCAGAGGATCACCAGCTTCGGCCGGTTCGTGACCGACAAGTTTGCCATCACCGATGCCAACGGTATGCAGCAGTATTTCAGCGGTCTGGCCGAGGATCAGCAGACAAAGATCATCGAGTCCGAGATCCTCGTCTACGAATGCAGCGGCACGGAGACCGAAATCAAGCAATGGTTCAAGACGATCAACATTGCCGGGATTCCGCTCAACAACCAAGAGCTCCTCAACGCCATCTACTCAGGCCCGTTCGTGACTGCCGGCAAAGCAGAGTTTTCCAACAGCCAGAACGCCAACATCCAGAAGTGGGGCGCCTACGTGGCGGGCAGCGCGAATCGTCAGGACATCTGGGAGCGCGCGCTCGAGTGGGTGAGCAAGGGCGACGTGGATGACTACATGAGCAAGCACCGCCACAACGACAACATCAGCGAAGTGAAGACCTACTTCAACACCGTGATCGACTGGGTGGCGGGTCTCTTCTTGTCAGTTGAGAATGAGATGTGCGGCTTGGAGTGGGGGCGACTCTACGAGCAGTACCACAAGAGACCCTACGACCCGGCTGCAATCGATGCGGAAGTGAAGAAGCTCTATGGCGACCCTTACGTGCAGAACCGCAGGGGCATCTACGAGTACCTGCTCGGTGGCTCAACCGACACCAAACTTCTCAACGTTCGCGTATTCGACACAGCCACAAGTCGCTCGGTCTACGAGAAGCAGACGACCGAAGCGAAGAAGAGCGGAGAATCCAACTGCCCACTCTGTGCCATCGGTCAGAATGCCAACAAGGCCAAGATCTGGCCCTTCGCTGACATGAACGCAGATCATGTGGCTGCGTGGAGCAAGGACGGTCCCACTGTTGCCTCAAACTGTCAGATGCTCTGCAAGACACACAACCAGGCTAAGGGCAACCGGTAGAGACACCCAGTGCGGGATGAGACTGGTTGACGGCGCTACGCCCGCAAACTCGGATGGCCCGCTTTGTCTCTGATGGTTCCTTGCTTGCCGAGCTTGCCTCCGTTGGAGTCGAGGTGCTTGCGAATGGCTCTGGCGTAGATCAACGGATCGTCACATCGGCTGAGCCGTAGTCGCACCAGCTCTAACAGCCGGTTCGTCCTCTCGGCATTGCGATAGCAGAACGCTCGAGGCTCCATGAACTCTCGCACCCTCGCCAAGTCCTCATCGAGCGCTCCTGTCGAGTGGTGTTGGGGGAGACGCCCGCGCAGTCGCACTTGTTCCCCAATCACCTCTTCGCGTCGCACGATCCAGTCCTCCACGCCGGCGCCGCTCACCTTCTTCTTGAATGCACGCCAACTCTTGGAGCTGTGAAAGCCGTCATTGAGCAGCTCCATCTCAGGGCTTCCGTAAGCGGTGAGACCATAGGGGGCCATTTTCTTGATGACGCTCTCGCGCAGGTGGTGTTCACACCGTTTGATGAACGCATCAGGCCAGACTTTCGATACTGCAGCGATGATGGCAGCGTCTTCGTCACAGATGACCATCTTGGGCTCACCCGGCAAGCTCCGCAGCACGTTCTCCCAGTCCCGTGCCGTTCGAGTTGGCGTTGCGCGCAGCATCCAACACCGCCCCCGCTTGTGTCCCTCGGGGTACCCGTGGGCGCCGAGAACACTGAACGCCCTTGTGGTGTCTCCGGTGCGCTTGTTGGTCACCATGAACCACGTTGCGTCCAAGACGACTGTCTCAGGCCATTCAGTCTCCGTGTACTCACTCACAACAACTGGACCCAGAATCTCAGCCCAGTTGCACACCAGCTGCGCTCCGCCATCAAACCTGTCTCGGAAGTTCCGAGCACGCATCCGGTCGGCAGTCTCGGTATAGGAAACGCCCTGGCCGATCATGACCAGCGCCGCAGCAGCTTGGGCCACGGGAAACTCGTAGCGATGAGCAACGCGGGGCCCTTCGTGACTTGCCACTGTGTTCTCGCAGTGGTCGCACGAATGGCTCTCATTCACAAGCCGGGGTATCACTCCGGCGAACTTGTGGACCGGTCCATCTGTGGGGATGCAACGGAACATCTGGCGCTTGTCGTTGCCTGTTCCGTATGTGCCGTTCTTTACACACGGCTCCCTGGATGTTGGACGCATGAAGGTAGATCCTTCGCACCACTTCCGATCGGTCGTCCCTTAGCCACGCCCACAGCCTACCGGAGGGGTGCGACATAATCACCACTCAATCACACGGGAGGCGGCGCCGCGCAAACCGATAGATCAGATCGGCATGACGGTCGAAGACGCGCTCGAACGCCGCGTGATCACCGCCAACGACCAGCGGCCAATCCCGCGCATCACCACGCACATCGTCGACCACCGAACCTCCCAACAGACGGGCACCGTACCTCACATCACGGGTATGCCCGCAGCACCAGTCCGGGTTCCATCCCCGTGATCCGGTGTTGCGCCACTCTGGGTGGTTCCGCCGCCGCCCGCCGACGTGCCGATCCAGGACGGGTGGGCGATGTGCTCGTTATGGCGCGATATCAGAGTGATCTGTGCGTGGCTGGCATACTGCTTGGATGCGATCAAGCGGCCGTGCCATGTGGCTTACAACGGTTGGTGGTGGCCCATGTCGGGCCTGTGGATTGGAGGGGCAGGTCGTCGCGACGCCGAACCGGTGGGCGCGACTGAGAGGTTGGCTCTTCGATGGTCAGGCACCGTCATCGACGCTGCGCTGCCCAAATGGGCATGAATGGCCCGCAGGATCCTCGGCCTCGCTCTGGGCCAGGGCCGATCGTGGACCGTTGTGGTGGAGCTGGCCGACCCGGGTGATTCGGGTGCTGATACAGCATCGGACCGCGGAGCCGGTGCCGGTGTTCTGGGTGGGTGCGACCGTCGTGGGAGTGATGTTGGGGGTCGTGTTGCGGGTGACTCTCGACTGGTCGTGGCTGCTGGTGACGGTTGTGTGGGTGCTGTTGGTGTGGCTGTTCTTCCTGGCTACGGCGCTGCTTCGGTTGGGCCGGCGCGGATTGTGGATTGATCTTGTCCGCACGGTCAGCCCGACCCGAGCTGAGCGCCTCGAAACCGAGCAACTTATCCGGATGGTGCAGACGGCCCCGGGATCGGTGTATGGACTGGCGGGCTGGGCCGGTCAGCGGTCTTTGGGAGGGCATGGGCAGTCAGGGTCGATGTTGACCCACTTCGAACTCAGGTATGGGGATCCGCCCGACGAACCCCAAATGCGGGTCAACACGATATGGAAACGACCCGACCGACCCGACCGTGAACCTGATCACATCCGCCGAGAGCTGACCCGCGAGCTGTGGTACCGCCAGGCTCCTCGGCCTGAGGATCTGGCACCGGAGGAATTCCATCAATGGGCGATGAAGCGCCGCATCGAAATCGACGGACGACCCGTCCCTAAATGGGCCAGCTCAGGGTTTTTCATCGACGACATTTCACATCCGGCCGAAACCTTCACCTTGGGCGACGATTGGGTGGCGGTAATCGACTTGGACAGCGCCCTTATCGGGTTGCAGTCTCATGGGATCCCAGCGGATCGCGTCTCCCTCACCCAAGTTTCGGATATCACACCCTATGCGGAAGGCAGCAGGCAACTCCGCGACCGACACCTGAATCGCCGTCCGTAGGTCATGCAACCCCCGAGCGCGGAACCTTCGGAGATGACACCCGACTCGAAAGCAGACCACCACACTGAGTAGCGACCGTTCAAGCGGAGCGCGCTCCTCGAAGTGCCGTTCGGGGACGGGTGGTTGTGAGGTGCGTTATGGCGCATATTTGGTGATCGGGTGCGAGCTGTGTCATCGCGGCTCCCCGCTGGTGACGGTGGCTTCCACTGTTAGTAAGACGCGTCGGGAGTGGTTTCCTTTGACACCTTTTTCGGGTTCTCTTGGTCGTTTGCCGGTGACGGACTTTGGGTTCTCGTCCGGTGTCGCGGCTGTCCTTATTCGGTGAGTTGGGTGATCAGTTGGTCGATGCCTTCGATGTCGACCACAACGTCACCTTTCCAGGAGGTGACCGTGGTGCCTGTCATGTCGGGGGCAAACCCCACCAGACCTTCATATCCGGCGCTTTGTTCTGGGGTGGCGATGTGCCAGCCTGGTGGCCAGTCCTGTCCGCCATCAAAGTACGCCGGTATCAGGACTACGGTGGCTTCCAGTGTGTCGCGGCTGATACGGATCAGGGTCGAATCGGGTAGGCCCCCGTCTCCGATCCGTCCGGCATACACGGTGCTCGAGGTCACATAGATCCAGCTTGGAACTGCACTCGGCATCGGATACGCGCGGGCGATCTTCCCAGTTTCGTCCACGAGGAGGATCTCACCGTATTCGGAGGTGCAGATCACCTCGGTCGGGTAGGTCCCCTCGAGGTTACCGAATCCGCATCCGTCAGCCATGGTGGAGTTGATGAGGTCGTCGCTCGGTCGGGCGATCATCCATGTACCGTCCTCGGTGTTCCATTCGACCAAAGGGTCGACCCTGAGGGTGAAAGCGAGGTTGGCCAACTCGGGGACAACCCCGTCACGTTGGGCGTCGGCTTCGGTCTGGCTGGGTGATTGGGCGAGCGACTGGAAAGGGCCACGCTCGGCTTGTTGGAGGACGGTCCCGTCGGCTGCTCGTGCGGTCCATTGGATGACCGGGGAGTTGAACGGGGCTTCCATGAATACGAACCCGCCCCGGGTGCGCTGCCAGTACTCGCCGATCTCATGTGAACAGTTCGTCGTGAGGGGACAATCGGTGGCCTCAAACGTGCTCGTCCCCGACGGTACCGGTCCGATGAAACGGAGCGACCCGGGTGGATCTGGGTCCAGCAAAGGCTCATCCCAGTTCTCGTCACAGAGAACACCGGAGCCTGCGGCGGAGTCGCCGACGATCAGATAACAGGTGCCAACATCGGTGGGAGCCCCCGTCCACCCCGGTGGGACCACGAACAACCGATCGCCGGTACCAAGTACACCCACCGCGACGATCGGTTGGTCGCCCTCGTAGACGCCTATCGCTTCGACGTCCTGGCTCCTCAGAGACGTGATAGGCAGGAGGGGGATCTCGGTGCCCGATGGGAGAGGCGACAGAGGTGCCGGGTCGTCGGGAGCTTGCACCACCCGGGGGTCGCTCGACAGCACCACCCAACCCCCAGTCCAGTCCACCTCCGCCACCGTGGTCGACGGTGCCACCGTGGTCGAGGGTGCCACCGTGGTGTTGGCAATCGGCCGGTCGGGGGTGTTGGGTTGAAGCAGCGCAACACCGCCAATCAGAAAGAGAACTACCGCCGCCCCCCCAACGAACCCCAACACCAACCGGCGTCGCGCACGGGTTCGGGCACCCTCTAGCGGGGGGGCGGTGAGATGAGCTGTCGCCTCACGTAGCTCCCTTGACGTACGTCGGAGCCGGTCCTCAAGTCGATTCATCCCGTCACCTCGTTGAACTCATTCAGCTTCCGACCCAGCCTGGTTCTGGCCCGGCTCAAGTGGGTCTTGACCGTCCCGGCGCTACATCCCAGCACCTCGCCGATCTCGTCAAGGCTCAACTGATCGACGTAATAGAGAGCAACCGACTGCGCCTGCCGCTTCGGTAACTGCGACACCGCCTTCCACACCTCACTGGACTCCGGCTCGATTGCGCTCACCCACCCCGGGTCGACCCGCCCAGAAAGACGCATGACGGCCCGCCACTCGGCCGACCGCCGCCGCAGCGAAGACGTCGCCCGGTTCACCAGCACCCGCCGCACCCAAGCGCGCGGGTTCTCATACCTCGAGACCCGATCCCACTGTCGATAGGTCGCCAAAAACGTTTCCTGTACGACGTCCTCAGCGACAAGGCCACCGCCCAATAGAGCGTGCGCCACCGCCACTGCCCGCGGGTACTCACTGGCGTAGAAAGCATCAAACCCCTCGATCCGGGGCATCGCTGGGATGTTTTCGCTCACAACCACCCTTGCTGATCTTCGTACCGTTTCCACACCACTATCACGCATCACACGGCATGACGGTGTACAAGAATCTCAAACAATGCGAAGAGCGGCCCACCGCCGACAACACTCCACGCACCGTGGTCGGACGGTACTCAGATACCCGAGCGCAGTGGTGCCGTCCGGGTGCGGTCCGCGAAGTGTTTGATATGGCGCATAGCGGGTGATCGGAGCGCATGGGGATCTGCTGACTCGTCGACGCTTCCTGGACGTTGCTGTTCGGTCATGGTGTTGGGTCTAGGGCGGCTCCGTCGTTGCTTGGCGGGGTGAAGGCGTGACCGTTCCATCCTCCCCATACGATGACGGCCTGCCCGGTCCATCCGAGGGTTAAGAAGAATCGGCGGTCGGCACTTGGGTACGGTGGGAGGGTTTGCCAGGTTGCCGTGTTGGGTTGGTAGGTGAGGGCGGTGCCGTCCTGATTCCAGAGGAGTGCCCGGTCACCTATCCATAACGCACGGTACAGATCGGATGTGGCTGGCGCTGGAGGGTCGGGAAGCTGCAGCCAGAAGTCTGTCTGCGGATCGTACGCCTCTCCGACCAGGCACCGCCGGGTGCACTCGTCTTGACTCCAGAAGAGGATCTGGTCGCCATCCCATACCGCCACTGCTGAGCTTTGGAGGTCGCCCGACGTCGGAAGAGTCCGCCAGGTGTCGGTGGCGGGGTTGTAGGCGGCACCGTCGGTGAGGTCCTCGACACAGGTGGAGTCTTTCCCGGCGCAGCTTCCCCGGCCTCCCCAGATGATCATCTCTTCCCCCGTCCAGACCGTCTGGTGTCCGGTTCGCGGGGCGATGGGCGATTCCCGAATTGCACGCCACCTGTCGGTTGTTGGGTCGTAGGCGGCGCCGAGGGTGGGACCGGCGAGCATGTCGCCGGAGTTGCCGCCCCAGATGATCAGGTCGGTTCCTGTCCAGAGGAGCGTATAGCCCTCCCGTACGGCGCCGGGCCCGCCTTCGATGACCCGCCAGGTGTCCGCAGCTGGCTGATAGGCGGCCATTACGGCTGGACCGTCGGGGACACGATCGGTCCGTACGATCATCTCTTGGCCGGTCCAGACCGCATCCGCTGGCCCCGCCAGATCCGAAGGTGCCGGAGACAGAGACCGCCACGTGTCGCTGGCCGGGTTGTAGGCGGCTCCGTCGGTGAGATCGACCAGAGTGTCACCCGACCGATAGATTCCACCCCAGATCACCAGCTGATCGCCGGTCCACGCTGATCCGTGCGCATACCGGCCCTCGAGTGGAGAAGAAGCGATCCGTCGCCACGGATCCTCAGCACGAGTCGTTGTTGTGGTCGGCGTCTCGGGCATCATTGTGGCTGTGGAGGAAGTCCCCACCGATGATGTAGTTGCCGCGGTCGATTGTGTAGTTGACGATTGGTACGGGGCAGTGGTCGCAGTCTCGGCGCCGTTGCCACAGGCCGCAAGTACCAATGCGGACGCTGCGATGAGTCCGACCACTGGCGAGCTGGCGCGGCCAACTATGGCCGGTCGGCGACTATCCCGTCTGCTTGGTGTATCCGGTGACATCGAAGAGTTCATCATCCACCTCGATCCATTCCTCGACGAGAACAGTGATCCGCACGGTGCCCCTTACCATCGGGCCATCGATGGAGTTGGCTGTTTCGAGGAGTTGATAGGTATCCGGGTCGAACTTGAGGTCGGCTACCTGGCGCTCGCCCAGCACATCCTCTAGGGACACCTCCAGTACCAGCACGCGACGGCCGGTGGCATCTACGTGCTCGCCCGCAAGCAGCTCGACCGCTTCGAAACCCCGCAGCGTCTCGAAAGCAGCTGCCCGCTCGACCAGATCCGCTTCCGGATCAGATACAGCGTTGAGGGCATCTAGCAGTGCCAGATTGGCCGGGTCGGGTGGTTCAGTGGGTCCCCCCCTCATTGAACACCCCACTGACCGGAACGGCGACTCGGCGCCTCGCTGCCAGATCTCGACGCCGCCCAGGTCGATCCAATCAGAGGATGTCCCATCCGGGTAGATGGTATGGCCGCGGGTCCGGTTACCCGCCGGGTCGAACCAGGACTCGGTGCCGTAGCGGGGCTCTCCACCCTCACCGCCACCGATCCTCACCGTTCCTCCCTCACAAGTAGGTTCCAGGTTCCGTTCGAAATCAACCACCTGGTGCAGCATCATCCCCGGAACGGGTGTAGCCGATTGGACAGCCGCGGCTTCCGCTTGCTCCAACACCGCCGCCGCTGATGGCGCAGCAGGAGGAATCAGCAAGCTAACCAACACCACCGTCACGGCCACCGCCGCTGCTCCCACGGGAACCCACCAGCTCCTCGTGAAAGACCGGCGGCGGAACTGACCCGGCTCGGTGTCGGGCTCGGTCTCCAGCGCTAGTTGCAGCCGTTCGACCATCAGGTCAGGTCCGACGCGGGTGCCGCGTGTTGCCAAGAACTCGAATGCCGAACGATCCTGTTCCATCTCACACCTCCTCGGCGAACGCAGCCCTCAACCGTCGGCGGGCTCGCGACGCCACCATCCGGGCGGCGCTGTCGCTCAGGCCCAACAGGTTTGCGATTTCCTGATACGAATATCCCTCCACGTCATGCATGAAGAGCACCGCCCTGGCCCTCGGCTCCAGGTGCAGCAGATCAGCAACATCCGACGGGAATACCGGGTCAACACCAGACGGAGACGATGCTGCCAACCTCGCCAACGCTCGTCGCCGGCGACCTAACCGGCGACGATGATCCGCTGCCAGATTCACCACCACCCGCCTCAAATACGCACCTGGGTTCTCCAAACCTGACAGCGCGCCATGGCGTAGCACGCGCAGAAAGGCCTCCTGGACAAGGTCATCCGGATCCACCTCCAACGGACCGACAACACCTGCAAACCGGCGCAGCGGCTCATACACTTCCGTGACGACCGCTGTCTCCTCCTCGCCAAGACCTCTCAACGACATGACCTCCGCTGATGGCAAACCTGTCCGACCCATCTCACACTAAAGACGCCGCACGTCACTGATTCGCAACCGGGCCACCAAGAAACCGGCGACTTGCCAGCACTGCCCCACTTGGAGGAGCGACGTAGACCGCACAGATCACCCACCGCCCAGAGCGATATCGAGCATTCACCATCGCCCTCGATCCGGCATTCTGGATCTGTTCCCAGAT
>JARGFH010000078.1 GCA_029210695.1 Acidimicrobiia bacterium | reverse complement strand
GCAGTGCTCACCGGCCAGCAGGCTCAGCCACAAGACTCCCACAACCGCAGAAGCCCCGTAGACCCCCATTAGGTGCCGCGGCGAACGGCGAACCGACGGTAGGCCCGGAATCGCGCGGGGCCAACCGATCGACCTTGCTCCTTTGGCCCATCCGCTGCTACGATTCCGTGCCCGCGTGAGTTTGCCGCGCGCCCCGTTTCCATCAGAGGTTTCGATTTCGTATGGCCAATATCAAGTCACAGATGAAGCGCAATCGTCAGAACGAAGTGCGCCGTGTCCGCAACAAGGGCCTTAGCTCCGAGTTGAAGACCCGGGTCAAGAACACCCTCGAGGCTGCCGAAGCAGGCGAAGCAGAAAAGGCTGAGGAGCTTTCCCGACTGGCCCAGAGGCGCATCGACATGGCTGTCACCAAAGGCGTTCTCCACAAGAACACGGCCGCCCGCCGGAAAGCGAAGCTCGTCAAGGATGTGGCGGAACTGCTCGCGACCAAGTGATCGCGAACTTGACTCACCTCGCCGTGGCCATAGGCCATAGGCCATAGGCCATAGACTCTTGAGTCCACGCCTCCTAGAGCCTATGGGTCACTGCCCATCGGCAACGTGACACTCGCTGCACAGGTAATCGTGTGAGTCTCTCTCCCTATTCTGTCCGGAACTTCAGCATCATCGCTCACATCGACCACGGGAAGTCGACGCTGGCCGACCGCATGCTCGAGCGCACTGGTTCCATTTCCGAACGGAATATGCGAGCGCAGGTTCTCGACAGCATGGACCTGGAGCGCGAACGTGGCATCACGATCAAGGCTCAGGCCGTTCGCCTGGATTACCACGCCGCCGACGGTTCGCCAGTCGTACTCAATCTGATCGACACACCCGGTCACGTCGACTTCAGCTACGAAGTATCTCGCTCTCTCGCCGCCTGCGAAGGGGCCGTCCTGCTGGTCGACGCAGCCCAGGGCGTCGAAGCACAGACGCTGGCCAACGCCTACCTCGCCATTGAAGCCGGGCTGGAGATCATCCCGGTCATCAACAAGATCGATCTTCCGGCTGCCGATCCCGACAAGGTGGCAGCCGAAATCGCCTCGATCCTCGGTGTTGAGGCGGACGGCGTGATCCGGGTCTCCGCCAAGACCGGCGATGGCATCGAGGAGTTGCTCGACCGGATCGTCCGCGACATCCCACCTCCAACGAGTGAAGGCGAAGAGCTGCGGGCTCTGGTTTTCGACTCGTACTACGACTCATACCGCGGCGTGGTCTGCTACGTACGGGTGGTCGACGGGGTTCTGGCCGCCGGGGATACGGTGAGATTTTCCGCGACCGCTGAACGTCACACGGCTGCAGAGGTGGGAGTCCTGACTCCGCTGGCTGTGCCGGTTGCCAGGCTGGGTCCTGGCGAGGTGGGTTATCTGATCACGGGAGTGAAGGAGATCGATCGGATCCGGGTCGGCGACACGATCACCCACCCCGGGCAAGCCGCAGTGCGGCCGCTGCCCGGTTATGCCGAGCCGCGGCCCATGGTGTATTCGGGACTGTTTCCTTCGGATGGTGACGACCTGGAGCGCCTGCGCGAGGCCCTCGAGAAGTTGCGCATGAACGATGCCTCCCTTGTATTCGAGCCCGAGTCGTCCAGGGCGCTCGGTTTTGGCTTCCGGTGTGGTTTCCTCGGGTTGCTACACATGGAGATCGTCCGTGAGCGACTCGAACGCGAATACAACCTCGACCTCGTCGCCACCGCCCCTTCGGTTGCCTACCGGGTGACGACCACCGACGGGTCGAGTTTCGAGATCCGATCCCCTCAGGATCTGCCGGATCGGGGAAAGATCGAGCTACTCGAAGAGCCATATGTGCGGGCGATGATCATCGCCCCTTCCGAGTACACGGGCACGATCATGGAACTGGTGCAGACTCGACGCGGGTCGATGGATCACATGCAATACCTTTCTCCTGAACGAGTGGAACTGATCTACAACCTGCCGCTGGCGGAGGTCGTGTTCGATTTCTTCGACCACCTCAAATCCCGGACCAGGGGATATGCGTCGCTCGATTACGAGCCAGGGGAGTACCGGACATCCGACCTGGTCAAGGTCGACATCCTGCTCAACGGTCAGCCGGTAGACGCCTTCTCGACGATCACCCACAACGAGAAGGCCTATCTCTACGGCAAGAAGATGGTTGAGCGTTTGCGTCAGCTCATTCCCCGCCAGCTCTTCGACGTCCCCATCCAGGCTGCGATCGGAACCAGGGTGATTGCTCGTGAGACCGTCAAGGCACGCCGGAAGGACGTCATCGCCAAATGCTACGGGGGCGATGTGAGCCGAAAGCGCAAGCTCCTCGAGCGGCAGAAAGAGGGCAAGAAACGTATGAAGATGGTCGGCTCCGTCGAGGTTCCGCAAGATGCGTTCATCTCTGCGCTGCGGGTCGACACAGAGACGTGATGCGGCCGGACAGCGTTGAACTCGCTGAAGCGGCTGCAGGCTGGGTTGGAGCCTACGTCCATGTACCTTTTTGTGCGCGCATCTGCCCCTACTGCGATTTCAATGTTGTTGAGGGGCGCGACGACTCGCAACCGCAGTATGTGACCGCGGTGCAGGCGGAAATAGCTGCGGAACCGGACTGGGAGCCTCTGGATTCCGTCGCAGTCGGTGGCGGCACACCCAGCCGGCTCCCACCCGAGGCACTGACCGGGGTTCTGGCGGCGATTCGATCCCGCTTCGGGTTCAACGCTGACGTAGAGGTCGGTATCGAGGCGAACCCCGAAGATTGGTCCTGGGCGATGGCCGAATCACTCGTCCGGGGAGGATTCAACCGGGTGTCCTTCGGAGCGCAATCGTTCGACCCGGGCGTACTGACGAGCCTGGGCAGGATCCATCAACCGCCGGACATCGCAGCGGGAGTCCAGATTGCCCGCCGCGCTGGATTCCGATCGATAAACCTCGACCTCATGTACGGCACCCCGGGAGAATCTGCAGAGTCGTGGCGTGCCTCCGTGGAAGAAGCGCTCGCCCTGGAACCCGACCATCTCTCGCTCTACGCGCTCACGGTCGAACGGGGCACTGCGCTGAGCCGCTCCATCACGGCGGGCGCTCCGGCTCCGGACGAGGACGACCAGGCAGACAAGTACGAGATGGCGCGAGCAAGACTCCTGGATGCGGGGTACGTGCGGTATGAAGTCAGCAATTTCGCAACACCCGGGCATGCATGTAGGTACAACCTTCTCACCTGGGCACAGGGCGAGTATCTCGGTTTCGGACCGGGAGCACATGGTCATCGAGGAACCCAGCGCTATCGGAACATCCACCGCCTGGATGCGTATCTCAAGGCGGTAAGGGAGGGTCGGCGCCCGGAGCAGGGGAGAGACGCTCAGACTCCATGGGAGCGAGAACAGGAGCGGTTGATCCTGGGCCTCCGGCGTGTTGCCGGGGTGGAGGCCGGCTGCGCAGGTGGGGCCCTCGCCGAAGACGAATGGGGCAGGCGTCTGTTTGCGGCAGGACTCCTGGTGTGGGACGGCACCCGGATCGTTGTGGACAAACCCCTGATGGGGAGCGAGGCCGCCAGGGCGGTCTTAGCACTCGCGTCTGGTGACTGCTAACGTGTGGTCGTGTTGGACGAGCGCAAGTCCGAAGTGCTCCGTGTCCTCGTTGAGGAATACATAGCCTCAGGGGAGCCCGTGAGTTCGCGCGCCATTCTCGAGCACTCAGCGCTGCACGTATCGCCTGCCACGATTCGGAATGATCTGGCCGCGCTCGACCGCGAAGGCATGGCGATCCAGCCACATACCAGTGCCGGACGTGTACCGACCGGGCGTGCCTACCGCTACTACGTCGATCATCTGACTCCGCGCCGGCTGCGTGCATCGACGCGGGAGAAGATCCGTGGATTCTTCTCATCGGTACATCAGGAGCTCGGCAGGCTCCTCAAGTCCACCAGTGAGCTCGTGGCGGATCTCAGCAAATATCCGGCCATCGTCACCGGTCCCGGTATGTCCGGCGAACAGGTTCACGGGGTCAGCCTCGTGCCACTCGGAGGGCACGCCGTGCTGCTGATCCTCGTGAGTGATGCCGGACGAGTGAGCAAAGAAGTTCTAACGATGGCGAACCCGGTTGACGATGCGATCGTGCCCGGAGCCGAGCGAGTTCTGGGTGGGATGCTCAACGGCCGGCTGCTTTCCGGTATCGACACCCTGGTGGATGAAATGCCGGGCGATCTATCTGAGGCGACACGAGAAGTCGTCGAAGCGGCGCTCGACGCGGTTCGTCGTTGTGAGGACATGGCTAGAGACGTGTATGTCGGAGGGACCAGCCAGATGGCTTCGCTCTGGGAAGACCTGTCGACGGTGCACCGCGTGCTGGGCATGCTCGAGCGCGAAACGCTGGTCATGAGCATCATGGCTTCTGCACCACCCGGCACGGTCATTCAGATCGGACAAGAGCTCCCCATGCAGGATGACGTGGATCTCGCCATGATCTCCACTCCCTACGAGGTTGGTGGAGTCGCCGCCGGTCGAATCGGAGTGTTTGGACCGATGCGAATGGACTACCGGCGCACGATCTCAATCGTCGAAGAGGTCAGCGACAACCTCGCCGATAACCTCGGATCCTGACCATGGCATCTGATTACTACGAAGTCCTGGGCGTTGCGCGCGATGCCGACCCCGAAGAGATCAAGAAGGCCTTCCGTCGATTGGCGCGCGCCTCGCATCCGGATGCCAATCCGGACGACCCGACTGCTGAATCGAGATTCCGCGAAGTTGCCGAGGCATATGAAGTTCTCTCGGATCCACACCGGAGGCAGAGATACGACCGTGGTGATCGAGTCGACATCGGTGACCTCTTCTCGAACCTCGGCACTTTTGACGATCTCCTCCGTTCGGTGTTCGGTGATAGCGGGCTGTTCGGAGGCACCAGGCGACAAGCGGGCCAAAGGGGACGGGATGTGCTCGTGCCGGTCGAGATAGACCTGACGGACGCCGCCTTCGGAACGAACTCTTCGGTGGAGTTTCGCGCCGCCGTTACGTGTGACACCTGCTCTGGCAACGGTGCGGCTCCCGGAACCCACCCGGAGACCTGCGCTAACTGTGGCGGCGCTGGCTCCGTGCGTGTAGCACGGCGCACGATGTTTGGCTCGATGATGTCGATCGCCCCTTGCGACCGATGCTCGGGAACGGGCGAAGTCATTCCAGATCCCTGCCGGGATTGCCGTGGCAGCGGGGTCATGGAGAGCGAGCGGTCCGCCAGCGTCGAGATCCCACCCGGGGTATCCGACGGCACTCGTCTCCGGATTACCGGTCAGGGCGAGGCAGGGGCCCGCGCGAGTGCCGCCGGTGATCTCTACGTCGAGATCCGGGTGCGGCCGGATTCCCGATTCGAGCGAGACGGGATCAACCTCCATCACCCACTTCGGGTCGGCCTTGCCCAGGCAGCGCTCGGATTTGAGGCAGTGGTGCCGCTTCTGGATGGTGGAGAAACGGAACTGACCATCCCGGCCGGAACTCAACCGGGTTCTGTGTTCAGGCTGGCCGGCGAAGGTGTTCCGCGGCTCGGTCGGCGCGGCAGAGGGGACCTGCTCGTGCACGTCGACCTCGTGGTTCCGACCCGTCTCGACGGCGAGCAGGAATCCTTGTTGCGGACCTATGCGGGACTGACGGGGGAAGCGGTGGCGACGGGGCGGCGTCGTCGCAAGGTGCGCTGAATGGCGCACGTCCCGCATCTCTACCTACCGGGGCCCTGGATGGCATCCGCGATTGGGCTCGAAGATCGTCAGATGGGTCATTTGACCAGAGTGTTGCGCCGGCCGAGTGGAGCCGTTGTCTCCTATACCGACGGTGCCGGACTCACCGGCGAGGGAACGTTTACCGGTTCGACCGTCGTTCGGGGAGATGAGCTCCTGGTCGGCCGGAGATCTCCTGAGCTGTGCCTGGCGGTGGCACCGCCCCGTTCGAATGATCGAGTCCGGTTTCTCGTTGAGAAACTCGCCGAACTGGGCGTGGATGAACTGCGTTGGATCACTACCAGGTTCGGGCAGGGAACGCCGCCGGCCGAGCAGAAGGCCCGCGCCTGGGCAATCGGTGCCCTCGAGCAATCGAGAGGCGCCCACCTGATGAGCATCTCAGGGCCAGTTGGTCTCGATGAACTCGACGAACCGCTGTTGGTCGGCGATCTCCATGGCAGGGATGCGGTGCCCTCCGGGTTGCCTCGTTACACCCTGGTGGTCGGTCCTGAGGCAGGGCTTCACGACGAGGAAATCCCGCACCGCGCCGCCCGGATCGCACTGTCCGAACGCGTCCTGCGCACCGAGACCGCCGCGATTGTCGGGGCTGGGGCCCTTCTCGGTGATAACGTTCTCTGGAAGAAAAATAAATCTCACCCTCAGTGACCCTTTCCGCGCGGGTCCATGTCTGGTACTGTTGACTATGGAGGAGGGCCGTGAATGATCGAATCGTCCTATAACGAGGCCGTAGGTCGGCGCTTGCGTTCGATTCGCAAGCAAAAAGGCCTGTCTCTGCAAGATGTCGAAGCGAACTCCGAACTCGAGTTCAAGGCTTCTGTTCTCGGCGCTTACGAACGCGGAGAGAGAAGCTTGTCATTGCCCAGAATGCAGCGTCTTGCTTCGTTCTACGGCGTTCCGGTCGACCAGTTGCTTCCACCTGATGAGCGATCATCCCACGCCTCTGATCACGGGACTCCAACCGGTGGCGTGAGCATCGACCTGAGTCGCCTCGAAAACGACTCGTCGGCCGATATCGTCGAGCGGTTCATGAGAGCGATTCAGATCATGCGACAGGACTTCAACGGGCGGGTCCTCACGATCCGATCGAGTGACCTGCGCTTGCTCGCCGGGTTGCTCCATCAGTCGGAGGAGTCCATCGTGGACGTACTAGCAACGCTCGGGGTTGACAGGACGATCTAGTCCTCACCGATCTCTGTTCGTGCCGATTGGCCGACTGTTGGGAGAAGGCGTGACCGACTGTGTGTTCTGCAAGATCGTCGCCGGCGAGATTCCGTCGTCGCTGGTTGCCGAGACGGATCGGCTGTTCGCCTTTCGCGATATCCACCCCCATGCCCCCACTCATGTCCTTCTGATTCCGAAGGAGCACGTGGCGGACTCCGTCGCCGACTTGGGGCCGGATGACGCCGGCTGGCTGGCAGAGCTCATGGGTCTGGCGGCGACCATTGCCGCGGATGAGGGGCTCGAAGAAGGTTGGCGGATCGTTACGAATGTCGGTCCGGCTGCAGGTCAAACCGTTTTTCACGTGCACTTTCATCTCATGGGCGGGTGGTCAGACCGCTGAGCCTGATTCCCGACGAGGAACTCCACATCGCTTCCCGGCGTTTTCCCTTTCGAGATGAGCCGTTGTTTCTCTATACTCCTGTTTCCCCCTATGCATACCTCCTGTAGAGGAATCATTGCTATCTAGCGCATCCACTTCCGAATTGCGGCTGCGCGTACCCAGCAATCACTTGATGCTGGATCTCCTGGGAGAGCAGGACGAGTTCTTGCGGCGCGTCGAGACGGCCTTTCCGAAGGTCAATATTGTCGCGCGCGGAAACGAGTTCCAGCTGAATGGCCCCGAACTGGACGCGGCCAGCGCCCATACGGTGCTGGCCGAACTCCTCCTCGTGGTCCAGGAGAATCAGCGTCTCGATGGCGACCAGATCGATCGCGTCGTCCAGATGGTCCGTGACGAGGTCCCGAGCCCATCCGGTGTATTTGCGTCCGGGATACCCGTTGGAGGTGGGCGGATCATCCGTCCCAAGACGATGGGGCAGCGGCGCTATATCGATGCCATTCGTGACAACACAATTGTGTTCGGGATTGGACCCGCCGGAACCGGCAAGACCTATCTGGCGATGGCCGCCGCAGTCGAAGCGTTGCGATCGGGTGCGTCTCGTCGGATACTGCTGACCCGTCCGGCCGTCGAAGCCGGAGAGCGACTCGGGTTTCTGCCCGGCGACCTCTCGGCGAAGATCGACCCGTACTTGCGGCCGCTCTACGACGCGCTGTACGACATGCTCGGTGCGGACGAAACGGCCAGGCTGATGGAGCACGGGATCATAGAAATTGCCCCGCTCGCCTACATGCGTGGCCGGACGCTCAACGACGCATATGTGATCCTCGATGAAGCGCAGAACACGTCGCCGGAACAAATGAAGATGTTTCTCACCCGGTTGGGTTTTAATTCGAAGATGGTGATCACCGGGGACGTCACACAGATCGATTTGCCGACTGAGAGAGGATCCGGGCTCAAGCTCGTGCGCGGCATCCTGATCGGGATACCCGGGATCAACTTCACCGAGTTGACCGCTCGCGATGTCGTGCGCGCCAAGATCGTGGCGGACATTGTCGAGGCGTACGGCCGTCACGATGCAAAAGGCGATAACGCATGACCTCCGCGCGCAGCAGGGTCTGGTTGATTCGGGCCGGAGTGCTGGTGGTAACGATTGCCGCCACCTTCGGTCTTCTGGCAATCAACCAGCAGACGCGCATTGATGAACTCGTTGTGGGTGATCCATCGCCGAAGACCTTCATCGCACCCGCCGGAACTGATGACATCGTGGTTCCGGATCCAGTGCTGACCGAAGCTGCGCGGCGTGAGGCAGCCGATGGCGTCGCCAGGATCTTCAGCGTCGATCCGTCGATCAACGCCAAGGTACTCGTCGATATCGAGGCGGTCTTCGACGCGGTCCGCGATGGTGTATTCCTGCCGGCCGACCAAATTCCGGCGCTGACCCCTCTGCCGGAGTCAACGCCGACCGCGCCGACTTCCACCACCGAACCCGAGCCGACGGGTACGACGGTGGCCGGTGATTCGACAACCACCACGGTAACCACGCTTCCTCCTGAGCCGGCCGTCACCCAGGTGAGCGGCTTTGCGTTCATCGATGCGGACACGCTGGGAGTCGATCCAGACGGCCTGTTTGAACCGGAGGACGGCGACCTGCCCCTTCCGCGGATCACCGTGGTGCTGGTCGACGGAGCCAACGTAGAACATACGACCGAGACCGGCGCAGACGGGGCCTTCAACTTCGCCGACGTCGTGGTCGGCACCATCCGCGTGGGGATCGACGGCCAAGATCGCGACTTCCCGGAAGGTTTCGGGATCTCCACCGAACCGTGGCTCGACGAACTCACCGCCACCGAGAACGCGATCGTCGACCTGCCCGCCATCGGATTCCGGCCCTTCCTGACGACGCTCGAGACCCAGGAAGCCGCGTTGTCCGAGGCCACGCTGCTCGACGCGGCCACGGTCGAAACACTGGTGCGCCTGGCGATCGACGACGTGATGCGCCGCCTGGAGGGCTCGTCGGTATACCTCGCCGAGGTTGAAGATGCGGCCCTGCGGCGAGCGAACGAACTACTTGGCGAAGGACTCGACGGCGATCAGGTGCTCACCGCCCGTCAGCAGTTGCGGGCGGCTCCGCCGTTGGTGCGACTCGATGGCGAGAGCAACGAAGCGGCGGGTGTGGCAGCCGGTGAGATAGTCAGTGACTACCTGCTGCCCAACCGCGTCTACGACGAAACGGCCACCGAGGCTGCCCGCCAGGCGGCGGCAGACGCGGTGGAAGATGAGATGGCCACCTTCCGGGCCGGTTCGACCATCGTGCTGGAGCGCGACATCTTGACTGCAGCCGCTCTCAATGCGATCGATAGCGCCAAGCTCCATGTAGCGGCGACCTTTGAGTACTACCAGCTGGCCGCCGTCGTCGCGCTCACGGTCATCGTCGTAATGATCTATCTCGCCAGGTTTAGACCCACGTTCTGGGCTGCGAGCCGGAGGGTGACGCTGTTCGGCATCCTGATCGTTCTCGCATCGGCCGGGGCGCGCGGGGCAGTCGCAATGGAGTCGGTGTTCGATGTCCTGACCGGTTTGGCGGGCTATGCGGTACCGGCTGCCGCGCTTGGGTTCATGGCGGCCATCTTGTTCGATCCTCGCATCGGTGTGCTCGTGGCCCTCGTGACGTCCGTGCTGACTGCGCTGGCGACGGGGGACAGCGGCTTCGCCGCCTTCGCCCTGGTCTCAGCGATGGCACCGATACTCTTCGTGTCTTCCATCTCGACCAGGGGAGACCTGCGGCGGGCCATCCTCTACTCGTCGGTGGCCGTGTCGATGGTGGCGGCCGTCATGTCATGGTTCTTTCACAGTCCCGGGACCGATGATCCAGCTTCCATCGTGATGCAGGCAACACTCATCGCTTTCGTGACCACGCTGGCCACGAGCCTCGTAGCCCTGGCTGCGTTGTCGTTCTTCGAGTCTGCATTCGATATCACGACGACGCTCCGGTTACTCGACGTCATTGATCGAAACCACCCGGCGCTGCAACTCCTTCAGGAGGAAGCGTGGGGTTCGTTCAACCACTCGTTGATGGTGGGCACCCTGGTCGACAAGGCCGCTCGCTCGATCGGGGCGAACAACCTCCTCGCGCTGGCCGCCGCCTATTACCACGATCTGGGCAAGACCCAGAACCCCGCCTTCTTCATCGAGAATCAATTCGGTATCTCCAATCCGCATGATCTGCTCCCACCGGAGGAATCGGCCGAAGTCATCCGCAAACATGTCACCGACGGGATTGCGCTCGCCAGGCAGTACCGGATCCCGAGCGAAGTGGCTGAAGGGATCCTCTCGCATCATGGTGACGGCATCATGCAGTACTTCTATCAGAAGGCCAGGGCCCGATACGGTGATGAGAACGTGGACGTTGAGACCTACCGGCACGCCGGCCACAAGCCGCTTTCGAAGGAAATGGCGATCTTGATGATGGCCGATGCCCTCGAAGGCGCGGTTCGTGCGGTGTTCCAGGACGAGGATCCGTCCCCGGACAGCATCCGGGCTGTGTGTGATCGGGTGGTGGGCGAGAAGGTGGCCGACGGCCAGTTGACCGAGTGCGATCTCACCATGGGAGACCTCACCAAAGTCAAGGACGCGTTCGTCGACGCGCTCATCGGGCACTACCACCAGCGGATCCCGTACCCGAACTTCCCGGGCAGCGTTCAGACGTCCGCCGAGCCTCCTCCAGATGAGCCTTCCGGCGCTGAGGCTCCGGAGAGTGACACTTCCGGACAACTGACCGGGCGAGCCCGTGAGGACGGCGAATGAACGTGTTCTTTGCCGATGAGCAGGCGGAGCCGCTCCCGGCAGCCGAGCTTCGCAAGCTCGCCGAGGTGGTGCTGGAGGCGGAGGGACTTGCCCCAGGTACGGAGGTAACCGTGCTGGCCGTTGCCGATGAGCAAATGGCCGATTACAACGAGAAGTTCATGTCCAAGGAGGGACCGACGGATGTGCTCGCATTTCCCCTCGAGCACCTCGCCCCCGGCCTGATCCCCGCGCCACCGGTCAACGGGCCGCCCTTGAATCTCGGGGATGTGATCATTGCGCCCACCTACATCCGCAGGCAGGCTGAGAGCCGGCAGATCACCTACGATGACGAACTGGCGCTCATGGTTACCCACGGCATCCTCCATCTCCTCGGTTACGACCACCTGGATGACGCAGACGCGGAGGCAATGGAACATCGGGAGGAGCAACTTCTCAAAATGGTCGGCAGAACACGGCCATGACGGCCGTCGCCCTCGCCCTGTCGCTGTTGTTGCTGCTCATCGCCGCCGCGTTGCGCGCCGGAGGAGCTTCCCTGGTGACCACGCATCGGGCCGACGCCCTCTACGACGCCGCCGAAGGCAATCCTCGAGCTGCAACGGTGGCGGAACTCCTCGATGATCGCAACCGCATTCAACCGGCGATCGGCATGGTGCATTCGGCCACGCTGGTGGCGGCAGTGCTCCCGGCAGGCTGGGCAATGGCGGAGGCAGCGAATGGCTGGCCGCTCGCCCTGGCTCTGGCGGGGTTGGGGTTGGCCGTCATCCTGATCGGTGATCTGCTGCCGCGTTCGCTCGGCAGGCACAATCCTCGCATCCTCGCTTACCAGTTGGTCCCCATCCTCAGGTGGGCAGTTGCCATCGGCGGCCGCGCCTCCGACTTTCTGCTCGAAGAGGAAGAGGACACCGAGGAGGTGGTCGAACAGGAGTCGCAGGATCGCGAAGAGATCGACTTGATTTCGAGCGTGCTGGACTTCTCCGACACGATCGTGCGGGAGGTGATGGTGCCGCGGACGGACATGGTCACCATCCGCGAAAACGACGTGAGCGATCTGGCCGTCGACATCGTGGTCGAGCACGGGTATTCGCGCTTGCCGGTGACGGGGGAGGGACTCGACGATATTCGGGGGATCGTCTACGCCAAGGATCTGCTCCGCTTCCTGGATGAGGGCTCGGCGCCCGCCGCAGTCGCTCAACTCATGCGGTCGGCCTATTTCGTACCGGAAACCAAGCGGGTCTCAGACCTCTTGCGCGATATGCAGTCGGGCAAAGTCCACATCGCCGTCGTCGTCGACGAATCCGGCGGCACCGCCGGGATCGTCACGATTGAAGATCTCATCGAGGAGCTTGTCGGTGAGATCGTCGACGAGCACGACACCGAGGAGGCGATGGTCGAAGTTGCAGACGATGGCAGCTACCTGGTGGATGCCCGTCTGCCGGTCGAAGAGCTCAGTGAGCTCCTCGGCGTCGACCTGCCTGATGAGGAATGGGATACGGTCGGCGGTCTGGTTCTCGGCCTGGCCGGGAGGGTGCCGTTTGAAGGGGAGACCTTCGAGGTCGAAGGCATCATCCTGACTGCCACCCGTGTGCAAGGCAGGCGGGTCGCGCAGGTCACCGCATCTCGTCTCGACGCATGACGCGCTCCGGGTTTGTCGCCGTTGTCGGAAGACCGAATGTCGGGAAGTCGACCCTCGTCAACGCGCTGGTCGGTAGCAAGGTCGCAATCACCTCGAAGCGTCCCCAGACCACTCGCAACACGATCCGGGGAGTCGTGACTCGTCGGGATCCGGCCGGAGAGCCCGAGTCTCAGCTGGTACTGGTCGACACGCCGGGGCTGCACAAGCCGAAGACCGCACTGGGCGAGCGACTAAACAAGCTGGTCTACGGGACGCTGGCAGAATCAGATGTGAATCTCTTTTTGCTCGATGCGCGGCAGCCGGTCGGGCCGGGTGATCGGCTCATCGCCCAGCGCCTGATCGACGCAGGGACCCCTGTTGTCCTGGTGGTCAACAAGATCGATGTGGCCGCCAAACCGGTTGTGCTCGAGCGCCTGCTCGAGGCCGCCGAGTGGGATTTTGATGCCTACGTTCCGGCTAGTGCGCTTGTGGGGGAGGCACTGGAGCCGCTGCTCGACGAACTCGTGGCCCGCCTACCGGAAGGACCGCTCTATTTCCCGATCGAGGCCGTCTCGGATCAGCCGGAGCAGCAACTCATTGGGGAGATTATCCGCGAGAAGTTCCTCAACCGACTTCGCGACGAATTACCGCACAGCCTGACGGTCATCGTACGGGAGATGGAGCAGCGCGACTCGGGAACGTTGTACATCGACGCGGTGGCCATCGTCGAGCGCTCCTCGCAGAAGGGGATAATCATCGGCAAGGGCGGAGATATGTTAAAAACGGCCGGGAGCGAAGCTCGCGCTGAACTCGAGACCATTCTCGGCACGAAAGTGTTTCTCGAGCTCCGGGTCCGGGTCGAGAAGGACTGGCAGCAACAACCTGAGTTGCTGGACCGCCTGGGTTTCCCCGGATAGTCGGATCCAGGTCGGTACGCTGGACGGCGTGACTGCCTACCTGCAGACGGCGCTCGACATCGCAGATCTTGCCCGAAGTGGTCAACCCGGCGCGGCCGCCTTTGCCTTCTCTACCTTCGCTTACCCCGACCTCAACGTTGAGGCCTACGAGGCCCGGCTGGATGGGATGGCGGAGCGCATCGTTGGCCGCGGCCATCTGGCACTGCGGAGGGTCGTAGCGATCTCCGAGGGACTCGGCGGCGACGTGGACGACTACCACCACCCGGACAATTCGTTTCTGCATAGGGTTCTCGATCGACGCAAGGGGATCCCCATCTCCTTGTCCGTGATCTGGATCGAGGTCGGGCGCAGAGCAGGCCTCGAAGTGCAGGGCGTCGGCTTGCCGGGGCACTTTCTAGGTGGCTGCCGAAAAAGTGGCTTTCGGTGAGGTTGGTTGGCGGCGGGCCAGTCGTGGGTGATGCCGGAGACC
>JARGFH010000077.1 GCA_029210695.1 Acidimicrobiia bacterium | reverse complement strand
GAGCCCTCCTCTACGCCGGAAAACCCAACTGGAATCTACTCGCCACCATCACACCCCGCTGAAATCCGATGAGCCACTTGACGTAGAGAGAGGTACCGTCGACGCCACCAACAAGCCCGGCGGGGGTGGAGGAGCCACTCCGGAGCGCTGACAGGTAGGCGACGACGGCATTGATCTGTGCGGAATCGAGTCGAGACCCAAAGGCCGGCATGGATGCGCCTTTGCCGTCAACTACCGCCGAAGACAGCTGCGTGTCGGTCAGCGAATGACCCACGAGATCTCCGCCGGAGGCGCCGTGACAGGCGGCGCAGTTCGTCGAGAAGACGCTGGACCCGCTCGGTGGTGGCGACCCGGGGGCGGTGGTGGTTGTAGTGGATGAGGTCTTTCCGGCGACGTAGGAGATGACGGCGTCGATCTCTGCCTTGGAGAGTTTGGTGGAGAAGCCGGGCATGCCGGTGGTGCCGTTGTTGACGGCGGTGGCGATCTGGCTGGAGGTGATGGTGCGTCCGACCAGGTTGCCGCCGTTTGCGCCGTGGCAGGCCGCGCAGTTGTTGGTGTAGACGGTTGCTCCGCTGGGCGGTGACGGGGGCGGAGTTCCCGGGAGAGTGGTGGTGGTCGTAGTAGCCGGGGGTGTGAGCGAAAGGATGTAATCGGCGATCGCGCCGATCTGAGTGGCGTTGTAAGTCGAACTGTACGGCGGCATGCCGCCGGTAGTTCCGTTGGTGATGGTGTTCACCAGCTGGGTGCGCGACAGGGTGGTTCCCGCCAGATCGCCGCCGCCGGAGCCATGGCATCCTGCACACGATGTGGCGAAGAGAGCGGACCCGTTGGGAGGCGGAGGAGGAGGTGTCCCGGGGGCGGTCGTGGTGGTCGTGGTGGGCGCAGAGTTCAAGTCGAACAGCCACTGGGAAACGGTCTGAATCTCTCCGGAACTCAACGAACCCGAAAAGCCCGGCATGCCGGAGGTCCCGCTGGTGACGACGGATGTGATCCGGCTGAGGGTGAGACTGCGACCGAGGAGATTTCCTCCGTTGCCTCCGTGGCAACTTGCGCAGTTGGCCTGGTAGATGGCGCCGCCGCTACCGGGGGCGGCGGTTGTGGTGGTAGCACCGGGGACCGTGGTGGTGGTGGTGACTGTTGACGGGTTGTCGGCCGCGTTGCCGGGGAAGGTATGGGCGTTTATCTCGACGATGTTCGTGTACCCGTCGTCGTCTGCATCGAGGTTGTTGATCGCCGTGAAGTTCTCATCTTCTTTCCACTGCTTGGCATAGTCGTTGAGCTTGTACTCGTCTCCAACGATGTTGTGGCAAAGCACGCACGAGTCGATACGGCTCCCGATGGCGGCCGGGTAGGTGTCCTCGAATGCTGGAAGGAACCCGGGTTGCGGTTTGGCGTCCGCACCGTCGCCCAGCACGAAGACAATTGCAGCGGCCAGGATCCCCACCAGCGTAAACAACGCTGCCGCTCGAGCTTTCATTGTGCTCGTCCCTCGATTCGACTCGGTTCCAACCCGAAATGAGTATCGGTCGACCGTGCCTAATGCCTTACCAATGAACGGTTAAGGGCGGAATAATTCTTTTCGCCGCCCTCTGTGCCGCAGCTCTTGCGTGCGTCGCGGCCGGGTTGAGCGAAACCCGATATGCAGGAGCACGGCGAGCACCGCGCCTCGGAGAATCGAGGACCTACGAGCCCTGGAGCGCCTCTTCGAGGGTCGTCCAGGCCAGGTTGGCGCATTTGATGCGCACCGGGAACTTCCGGACACCCTGCAGCGCTTCGAGATCGCCGAGCGTCGCGCCGGGCCGGTCCGGGTCGAGGCCGGCATCGCCTTCGGCGTCGATGTCCATCATCGCCTTGAACCGGGCGGTCAATGCTGCGATTTCGGAGCGGGTCTTGCCCTTGATCGCGTCTGACATCATCGACGCCGACGACTGGCTGATTGAGCAGCCGCGACCGACGATCGACACCTCCGCAACCGTGTCGTTCTCGAATGACAGATCCAGAGAGATCTCGTCGCCGCACAGCGGATTGTGCCCGTCTGCATGGGCATCTGGAGAGTCGATCGGTTTCCGGTTCCGTGGGTTCCGGTAATGATCGAGTATGACTTCGCGGTAGAGTTCATCGAGGGCCATCGGCGGAACCCTACCTCTACCCCAACCCAAACAGAGATCGGGCTTCATGGAGCGCGGCGATGAGGGCGTCAACGTCGTCATGGCTGTTGTAGACGTGAAACGAAGCTCGGGCCGTAGCAGCAACGCACAAGTCGGCCATCAGCGGCTTGGCGCAGTGATGTCCGGCCCGCACGGAGATGCCGCGACTGTCGAGGATCGTGGCGATGTCGTGCGGGTGTACGTCGCCGAGGGTGAAGCTGATCACGCCGCCCCGGGTCTTGATATCGGTCGGTCCGTACTGCACGAGATCGGGTACTTCACTCATCCGCTCCAGCGCGTAGGCGGTGAGGTCGAGATCATGCGAGCGGACGGCGTCCATGCCGACCTCCTCGAGGTAGTGCACGGCCGCGGCGAGGCCGATCGCTTCGGCAATCGGGGGAGTGCCTGCTTCGAACTTCTGCGGCACCGGCGCCCAGGTCGACTCGAAGAGATCGACGGTGGAGATCATCTCGCCGCCGCCTTCCCACGGCTCCATTTCCTCCAGCAAGTCAGGTTTGCCCCACAGAACACCTATCCCGGTCGGGCCGAGCATCTTGTGGGCGGAGAAGGCCAGGAAGTCGGCTCCAAGGGTCTGCACGTCTACCTCGGCGTGTGGAACGAGTTGGGCTCCGTCCACGATGATCACGGCCTTCGAGCCGGCCCTAACGAGGTCGGCGACCAGGTGCATCGGGGGGATCGATCCCAGGACATTCGACATGCCGGTCAGCGAGACGATCTTGACCCGCTCGTCGATCGTTGCCGCGAGTGCTTCCAGGTCGATCTGGTAATCCGGGGTCAGCGGTATGTAGACGAGTTCGGCTCCGGTCCGGGCGGCCACGAGCTGCCAGGGAACGATGTTGGCATGGTGCTCCATCATGGAGAGGACGACCCGGTCTCCTGCCTGGAGATGGTCGTAGCCCCAGCTGCTCGCCAGGCCGTTGAGAGCGGTCGTTGTTCCCCGGGTGAAGATGATCTCCTCGGGTGAGCCGGCATTGATGAAGGCAGCCACCCGGGCCCGTGCATCTTCATAGAGCCCGGTGGCCTCCTGCGACAACCGGTAGGCCCCCCGGTGAACGTTGGCATATTGGGATCGATAGAACCGGTCCATGGCGTCGAGCACCGAACCCGGTTTCTGTGCGCTCGCCGCCGAGTCGAGGAAGACGACGGGATGCCCCTCAGCTTCGCGTCTGAGAATGGGGAAATCCCGTCGCAGATGCGAGAGGTCGGTCATGTCAGGCTGATGCTTCTTCCCGGAATGCGTCGTAGCCGTCGGCTTCCAGACGTTCTGCGAGCTCCGATCCACCCGAGGTCAGCACCCGTCCGTCGATGAATACGTGGACGTGGTCGGGGGTGATGTAGTCGAGCAGCCGCTGGTAATGCGTGATGATGAGGAAACCGCGTTCGGGGCCGGTCAGCTTGTTGACCCCTTCCGCCACGATCCTGAGGGCGTCGATGTCGAGGCCGGAGTCGGTTTCGTCCATGACGGCGAGTTCTGGCTCGAGCACTGCCATCTGGAGGATCTCATTGCGTTTGCGTTCTCCGCCGGAGAATCCTTCATTGAGGTAGCGATCGGCGAACCCCGGTTCCATCCCGAGTTCGCGCATGACGTCCATGACCCGCAGGCGAAGCTCGAGCACCGTGTAGTCGATGCCGGTGCGATTGGAAAAGGCAGCCCGCAAGAACTGGACGATCGGAACGCCGGGAATCTCCTCGGGATACTGGAAGGCGAGGAACATCCCCATGTTCGATCGGTCGTTGGTCGGGGACTCGGTAACGTCCTCACCTTTGAAGAGAACCCGTCCCTCGGTGACCGTGTAGGAGGGGTGGCCCATCAGCACGTTGGCCAGCGTTGACTTGCCGGAGCCGTTGGGGCCCATGAGGGCGTGTATCTCGCCCTTGTTGACGGTCAGGTCAACGCCGCGCAGGATCTCAACGTCGCCGGCCGACGCATGGAGGTTCTCGATCTTCAGAAGAGGGTGGTCGGACATCTGCCCATCTTAATTAGCAACACGTAGATAGTGAAAATGGGGACTCATTCGCCGGCGAGTGCTGCAGTCACCGAGACCTCCATCACGAGGCCGATGCCGCCTTCCACCGGTTCGCCCGTCGTGTCGTCCGGGAAGGCTACAGAGATCATGGCAGGGATTGTTGCAGAGGCTTCGTAGGTCATCAGGACGCCGGCCGCCGTGTCGAACACGGAGGTTCCCCGGCCCTCGAGCGGACTGCCGCTGATGGTGAGGTCGAATCCGGACCCCGTCACCGTCGATGGAAGATCGCCGCTCTGGGTCCCGTCGGTGAGATCAGCCGACCCGCCGAAGAACAACTGCAGGAGATCGCCGAGCGAGAGGGTGAACCCGTCGTTGGAATAGGTGGTGTCGATGGAGGCGAGGTCGCCTTCTAGCGTCGACAGCAGGTGTGCGGTGGTGGTCTCGACCGTGGCGCTGAGCACCGAGACCGACGACACCGTGGTCCAACTGTCGCCTTCGGCAAGGCTTCCCGTTTGGAACTCCGGGCCGAGGTGACCGTTGAGCGGATCGAAGCCGACCGAGGTTCCTATGCCGATGGGGTTATCGAGGAGGGCGAGCGGATTTGTCTCATCTGCGGTCGACGAGAGAACCACCCCGTTGCCGTCGATAACGATTGTGACGGTCTGTGGATCGAGGTTGGGAGCCAAGCCTTCCGGGACGGCGTCGAGGGAGTCGATGGACTCGCCGTCGACCTCACCGCTGATGGTTGTCTCGGTGAATGTCGTCGTGGCGGTGATGGCGAACGTTCCTTCGTCCGGTCCGGCCGCCGCGTCGTAAACGACTTGCCCGTCGGAACGCACGAGTACATCCGCGGAGCCAGGAAGGTCGGCGCCCCCCAGCAGTGCCGGCGCCGACTGGAGGTCGACCGTAGTGATCAAACGCTGTTCGAGGGTGACGTCGTAGACGAGGTGGTCCCCCACCTCGTACCCGTATGCAAATTCCACCAGCCCTGCTCCGCCGCAGGCGGCGATCAGGACGGTGATTGAAAGCAGTAATGCGAGGCGGGTCATGCGAGGTCAACTCCGGGAAGGTAGTTTCGCAGTCTATGAGCCCTTCCGGACAACGCGATTGACGCTCCCCAGAGCGACCCGCCGGATCGTCGACTTCGCCGCCTCGTGCGGAGTGACGGTCGTGGTCGAGCACTTCCCGGCCGGGACCAAGACCGCAGCAGACGCGGCCGGGGCCGTCGGGTGTGAGGTGGCCGCCATCGTGAAGTCGCTTGTGTTCATGGTCGATGACGAACCGGTCCTGGCGCTCGTTCCCGGCGACCTGCGCCTCGACGACCGAAAACTCGCCGATGCGATGGGTGGAAAGCGGTCCCGGCGGGCGTCCCTGGACGAGGTGCGGGCTGCAACAGGATACGTCGCAGGCGGCACCCCGCCCTTCGCGCATGAACATCCGATCACGGTTCTCGCGGACCGGCAACTTCGCCGGAATGAGCTGTTGTGGGCGGCGGGCGGCACGCCCTCGAGCGTATTCTCCCTCTCGCTCGACGATTTGATGAGGCTCAGCGGAGCCACCTGGGCAGACATCAGCCGCTAACCCAGACCGTTTTCGCGCGGGAATCCCACCCTATGAGGTGGGATTCCCGCGCGAAAACGGCTATTTGCCCCGCAAGGTCTCGAATGTGGCGGGCATGGTGCTCTGGTCGGAGAGGTCGAGGTGCTGCACGTAGTACTTCGTGACGCCGGCGTCTTCCAGTTCCGCGAGTGTCTCCCGTGCGCGTTCGGGCGGTCCGACGGGGATTCCGGCCTTCGTCCAGCGTTCCTCGAACTCCGACGGGGTGCGGTCGCGCTCCGCGGCGGCGGCGGCCAGGTTCGATCGGTATTCCGCCTCGTCTCTCCCCACCAGGACCGGGCCCATCACGCTCATCGTGATTGCATCCGGATCCCGTCCGGCAGCCTCTGCGGATTCCCGCACCACGACGATCTTCGGAGCGATGTCGGCGGCCGTGCCGACGAAGTGGTTGTATTCATCTGCGAACCTGCCCGCCAGGTTCGGGGTCCGGGACTTGCCTGAGCCACCGATGATGATCGGGAGATTGATGGGTTTCGGCTGGATGTCACCCGTCAGCCGGTAGTAGGTGCCTTCGTAGTCAGCCGGTTCTCCGCCGAAGGCGGCTGCCAGGTATTCGAGCGCTTCTTCAAAACGTTCGAATCGCTCGCCCCACGGCGGGAAAGGGAGTCCGAAGGCCTCATGTTCGAGGTCCATCCAACCGGTGCCCACGCCGAGATCGAAGCGCCCGCCGGACATCTGGTCGATCGTCACCGCCGCCTTGGCGATGACCGCCGGATGACGGAACGTGATCGGTGACACGAGCACGGCCAGTCGGATGGTCTTCGTCTCGCGGGCGAGTCCGCCCAGGGTGGCGAAGGCATCCGTTGCGTCCGGCTTCGGATCCCGGCTGGCGTAGTAGTGGTCCGAACGAGCGAAACTCACCAATCCGTTGTTCTCGGCCCATATCGCCGCGGCGAGAAGTTCCTCGTATGTACCTCCGATTTGCGGTTCGGTCATCAATGCGAAGTCCACACGTTCCTCCTGAGATCCGGCCGTGCTCGATAGGGTACAAGCAGGATGGAGCCAATCACCCGCCGGAGATTCCTGTTGATGACGGCCGCCGGCCTCGGCGGCTTTGCACTGTGGCAGCGTCGCCCGGACGACCCGGTGCCGACGGCGGCGCCGGTTTCGACCACCGTGACGACTTCTGGCCCGCTCCCGACCACAACGACGATGCCGGCTACCACGACGACCACCAGGCCACCGGTCGCACTCGAGGTGATCGGGCGAGAGGGATGGGGAGCCCGGCCTCCTGTGGCCGAGTACGGCACCCACACGATCGATCACCTGACCGTCCATCACACTTCGGTGATATTGACGGACAATCGCCTCGCTCCGGCTCGCCTGCGCGGCCACCAGGCCTACCACCAGGAGCAAGGCTGGGCCGACCTCGCCTATCACTTCGCCATAGATCGGGACGGCAACGTCTACGAGGCCAGGCCGTACTCGGCTCCCGGAGACACCTTCACGAACTACGACCCGGCCGGCCACTTTCTCCCCGTGCTCGAGGGCAACTACAGCGAGCAGGAACCGACGGACCGGCAGCTCGAATCCCTGGTGCTGCTGCTCGCCTGGGCGTCCGCCGAGTTCGGGGTAGATCCGGCCACGATCGGCGGCCATCGTGACTACGCGGCGACCACCTGCCCCGGCGATCGTCTCTACGCCTCGATCGGCGACGGATCCATTGGCCGACGCGTTCAGGAGCGACTCGATTCCGGTGGCGTCGCGCTGACCTACGCTCTGGGCGAGGCCGCCCTGGCGCGAGTCGCAGGAATCGAAGCATGAAGAAAACCGGGAACCGATCAAGGAGCGCGGTGCGTCGCAATGGAGAACAAACCGGAGGAAATCCCATGCGACGACTCATGCTCATGATCCTTTCCATCGCACTCGTGGCGTCTGCTTGCGGCACCGGCAGTGCCACCACGACTAGCCCGCCCGGCGGGCCCGGCAACGTTACCGGCGCCTTCGCCGGAGCCCTCGTGCAGTTCAATCACTGCGACGAACTGCTCGACTGGATTCAGGCAGAAGCCCTCGAACGGGTCGGACCGTGGGGCCTCGACGGAACCGGGGGGCCGTGGATGTTCGACGATATGGCGTTCGCCATTGAGGAGTCGGTTGCCTCCGACTCAGCAGGGGGAGCGCAGCGATCGAGTGCTTCGCCGGCGACGACCACCGCCCAAAGCGATGAGTTTTCCAAGACCAACGTCCAGGAAGTGGGCGTCGACGAACCCGATATCGTCAAGACCGACGGCAAGCGCATCGTGGCCGTCGCCGACCAGCGTCTCTACGTGATCGACGTCACCGGTGACGAACCGCTGCTGCTGGATTCGATCACGCTGAATACGGTGTGGATCTCCGAAATCCTCATGTCTGATGATCGCATTCTGGTCCTCGGCAACTCCGACTACTACTCGGTCCCGATCGCCGATTCCAGGGGCATCTCACCCGGGCCGTGGGGGAGCCCTCTCACCGTCATCACCGAGATCGACATGAGCGACGCGACCGACCTCGCCATCGACCGTGAGTTGTTCCTCGACGGGACGTACCTCAGCGCCCGGATGGTCGACAACACCGTTCGCATAGTGCTCCGTGCCTTCCCGACCGGCCTCGAATTCGAGTACCCGAGCGGTTCCGGCCTGCGCGCAGAGCGAGACGCAGAACTCGCCAATCAGGAAATCATCCAGAACTCGACCATCGACAACTGGGTTCCCTACTACGTGCTCGAAGATCACCGCGGCGGCGTCTCGACGACCACCGAGGGGAATCTGCTCGCTTGCGAGCAGGCCTTCCATCCGGAAGAGTTCTCCGGCTTCGGCATGCTGACCGTTCTGACGGTCGACATGAGCAAGGGCATCGACCCGGACAAGTCGGTTGGTGTCATGGCAGACGGCGAAACTGTCTACGCCTCAGCGGACAGCCTCTACGTCGCCACCACTCGTTGGGTCGACTGGCAGCTCTTCGAGAATGAAGATGCGATCGCCGAGGAAACGGAGGGGTACACCACTGCCATCCACAAGTTCGACATCTCGGACCCGGATGAGACCGTCTACAAGGCGACCGGCGAGGTCCCCGGCC
The DNA here is from genome assembly GCA_029210695.1 of Acidimicrobiia bacterium. Taxonomy (NCBI): domain Bacteria; kingdom Bacillati; phylum Actinomycetota; class Acidimicrobiia; species Acidimicrobiia bacterium. Next base: position 5,404 of record JARGFH010000077.1, on the reverse strand, counting down.
ATCTGCTGAGTCAATGGTCGATGTCCGAGGACGGCGGTTACCTGCGGGTGGCAACTACCGACGCCGGATCGTGGTGGGGATGGCGAACCGATGAATCCGAGAGCTTCGTCACCATCCTGGACGAGGACGGCGGCAAGCTCCGACAGGTCGGGCAGGTCGGCGAACTCGGCCTCGGAGAGCAGATCTACGCAGTGCGGATGATGGGCGACACCGGCTATGTCGTAACCTTCCGCCAGACCGACCCTCTCTACGTGATCGATCTCTCCGACCCCACCGCTCCGAAGGTCACAGGCGAGCTCAAGATCCTCGGCTACTCGGCCTACTTGCACCCGATCGGCGATGGGCTGCTCCTCGGAGTCGGGCAGGATGCCTCCGAAGAGGGCCGCACACTCGGAACGCAGATAGCCGTGTTCGACGTGTCCGACCCGGCTAATCCGCAGCGCCTACACAAGATGACGCTGGAAGACAGCTCATCGGAGGTCGAGTACGACCACCGGGCATTCCTCTACTGGCCCGCCACCGGCCTGACCATCGTCCCGATCCAGCGCTACAGCTGGGATGAGACGAAGGGCGACGACTTCTTCGCCGGAGCAGTCGGGATCAAGGCCACCAGGGACGGGATCGAGAAGATCGACACCATCACCCACATGACCGGCGGAACCGACGAGTGGAACGCCCAGATCCGCCGTTCGGTGGTCGTCGGCGATTCGCTCTACACGCTCAGCTACAAAGGGCTGATGAAGAGCGATCTCGAGACGCTGACCGAGCAGGCCTTCCTGGACCTGCAGTAGAAACCAAGAGGGGGTCCGGCGCAACCGGGCCCCCTCGGTCGTGGTCTGAGATGGGCCGAAGGGGAGTCTCCAGAATCCGTCGGAACCCTCATGGCAATTGGCGATCGGCCCCGCGCCTACGAGATGGGTTGGCCGACCGTCACCACCTCCGCCGGCGCCATTCCTCTACATGCGGGCGTTCGGCACCGATGGTGGTGGCCTCCCCATGTCCAGGGTATACATGCGTGTCGTCTCCGAGTACGAACAGGCGCTCGTCGAGGCTGCGCATGATCGTATCGAAGTCGGCATACGGGAAGCGGGTGGCTCCCGGCCCCCCGGGGAAGAGCGTGTCGCCGGTAAAGAGATGGCGGCCCATCAACAAGCTGGTCGAGCCCGGCGTGTGGCCGGGCGTGTGGATTGCTGCCAGCGAATGCCCGCCGATGAGGAAGTCCTCCCTATCGACCAGTGGCACATCGGGAATGATCCCTGCGATGGCGGAGTCCGCCGGGTGCATGAGGAACGGAACACCGAGTCTCCGCCTCACCTCTTCGAGCGCTCCGATGTGATCCTGATGTCCATGTGTGGTGAGTACGGCAAGGACGTTCAGCTCTTCGACCGCGGCCACGATTCGGTCGGGATCAGCCGCCGCGTCGATGATGGCCGCCTGCCCGGAGGAAGCGACAACGTACACGTTGTTCTCGAGAGGCCCGACGATGAGGCGGCCGATACGAACCTGCCCATCGTCAACGAGTATCTCCATGTCAACACTGTAGAGCCGGGCCCGTCGCTGCCGGCCGACCGGCGTAGAAATGCGTCCACCGGCCTCTTCCCGAGTGCGATACGCCTTCGCCATCCGTTCTGCGTGGTGCCGGTACCATGACGACCCATGAGCGGATTGACCGGAGTTACACTCGGAGCCATCCTGCTGACCGTTTTCCTGGGGATCCTGGCGGTGATGGTCTGGCGCAACGCCCGGGAGCGCCGTATCCCTGCTGCCCCCGTTTACGTCATCGAAGATGCCGCCGGGTTCGTAGCTGCGCTCCTCGATGGGGAGACAGCCCTTGGACGCGCAGATATTCGCCGGATACTCGAGTGGGAGGTGTACTTCCTCCAGATGCTGGCCAGGAGGTCCCATCGCCTTGGAGGCGGGGACGTCGTCGCCGGCGGAACCGACCAGGCCGTCGAGTACATTCAGGTCCAGGCAGCCGCCAAACAGCAGGTTGAATACAGTGAGGATCAGATACGCGCCGTTCTGGCAGGCGAAGCGGCCTATCTGGAAGCCATCGGAGCGGTAGGAGAGGTAGTGACGTGAGGGTTCGTTGTGGAGCATGTCGAAGTGAGGTAGAGATCCCCGGTCCGGGCCGGTTCAACTGCCCGTCCTGTGGGTCGCCCAATGAAGTCCGGGCGCCCGGCGCGATGCCGCCCGGGGCAGGAGGAGGGTTTGCAGGAGAACCCGCCCAACCACCGCCTCCGCAGCCGGATCCGCCCTCACCCAAGACGACCTGTAGCAACTGCGTGTTTTCGTTCATCGTTGGCGACATCGAGGTGGCGGTGTGCCCGAACTGCGGGTCAGAGGTGAAGGTGAAAGACGAGGGCGAATCGGGATGACGAAAAGCGCCTGGCAGGAGGACTACGAGGCCGGCAGGCTGCGCAAGGACCGGTTCGAGACGCTGTCCTTCGAGGATGTGCCGGCGTTGAGCTCACCCGATGATGTCGACGAGCGGATCGGGTTCCCGGGCCAGTACCCCTATACGCGCGGGATTCATGCGACCGGCTATCGGGGAAAGTTGTGGACAATCCGCCAGTTCGCCGGCTTCGCCGACGTCGGCGCTACGAATGACCGATTCCGGTACCTGCTCGAGCAAGGCCAGGACGGCCTGTCGGTCGCCTTCGACATGCCAACGCTGATGGGGTATGACTCAGACGATGAGATTTCGCTGGGTGAGGTGGGGCACTGCGGCGTCGCGGTCGACTCGGCAGACGACATGGTGGCTCTGTTCGACCAGATCCCGCTCGACAAGGTGTCGGTCTCGATGACCATCAACGGTCCTGCCCAGATTCTGTTCGCGCAACTGCTGGTGGCCGCCGAGGAACAGGGCGTCGATTGGCAGGCTTTGCAGGGGACACTCCAGAACGACATCCTGAAGGAGTACATCGCTCAGAAGGAGTGGGTCTTCCCGCCCGAACCTCACCTTCGGCTGATGGGCGACATGGTTGAGTTCTGTGCCGACGAGGTACCGCAGTGGAACACGATCTCGATCTCCGGCTATCACATTCGCGAAGCAGGCGCCACGGCCGCTCAGGAACTGGCGTTTACGCTGGGAGACGGGTTCGCCTATGTCGAATCATTCATGCGCCGCGGCCTCGATGTCGATGCCTTTGCCCCTCGCCTCTCCTTCTTTTTCGATTCCCATGTGGACTTCTTCGAGGAGATCGCCAAGTTCCGGGCGGCCAGGCGGATCTGGGCGCGTTGGATGCGAGACCGCTACGGAGCCAAAGATGAACGGTCACTGAAACTGCGGTTCCATACACAAACGGCGGGCGTATCACTAACCGCCCAGCAGCCGGAGAACAACATCGTTCGGACCGCCGTCGAGGCGCTGGCGGCGGTCCTGGGTGGAACCCAGAGTCTCCACACCAACGCCCTCGATGAGGTGTACGCGCTTCCGACCGAGAAGGCCGCCGAAATCGCCCTTCGCACCCAGCAGGTCATTGCCGAGGAGACGGGTGTTGCCAACACAATCGACCCACTGGGCGGCTCGTGGTTCGTCGAGGAGATGACGGACCGCATGGAGGCGCTGGCCATGGAGATCCTCGAGCATGTCGACCGGTTGGGAGAAGGGTCCATGTTGGACGGCACCCTGCGCGGCATCGAAGAGGGCTATTTCCAGATGGCACTATCGGAATCGGCTTACCAGTTCGAGAAATCCCTCGACTCCGGGGAGCGTGCCATCGTCGGAGTGAACAAGTACGAGAAGGACGAAGAGGACCGGCTCGAGATACTGCGCATTGGAGCCGAAATCGAGCATTTCCAGAACCTGCGGCTTAAGGAGTTGCGATCGGTGCGGGATGCCGGGGCGGTCGAACGTGCACTCGGCGCCCTCGAGCGAGGCGCCCGCGGTGATGCAAACCTCATGCCTTTGCTCGTAGATGCTTGCCGGGTGCGGGCAACACAGGGCGAGATCGTCGACCGGCTCAAGCAGGTGTTCGGGACCTATCGTGAGCACGCCCGCATCTAGCTTCAATGCGCTGGCGACCCGCCTGGCGGTGTCCGTGTATTTCTCGCTGGCGCCTGCGACGGTGCCGCCCTGGCGGCTGGCGCCCACGATCCCGCCCGCCCGGGTCCTCCCGATCGGTGAACCGGTTCCGCGCCCGGCAGCCCGGGTTCCCTGGAGTGCCATCCGCTGAGGTTGTCAGACGGTCGCCGAGTAACGTGAGCTCAGCGGACGAAACGGAGTACGAGATGGGTCGATTGCGGAGGTTCGAGGAGTACCGGTACATCGGTACACGCGACACCATGGTTTTCTACGACTGCGACGATGCGGAGCAGTTTGCGGAACTCGAGGATCGTGTCAAAGCAGACGACCTCCTGACCAGGAACCTGCTGTCCTCGTTTGGGCCGGACACGCCACCCGAAGCGCGCAACAGGGGATTCCGCGCCGGGCGATGACCAAATTCATCGACATTCACGTGCATCCGCCGGTCGCGGAATTCCTCAACGGCCCGTTCGCTCCGTATCTCGATCAACTCGCCGAGCACTTCGGGCGCCCCCTCGAGGTGATGACTACGGAAGAGATAGCCGATTACTACCGACGCCTCGACGGCGTGGCTGTGCTGCTTGCCTGGTCCGCCCAGACTGCGAGCGGGCTGCCTGCATTTCGTAATGAGACCGTATCGCAGATGGTGGCGGAGGCGCCCGACGTATTCATCGGCTTCGGGTCGATCGACCCGCATCGCGGGTCGGCGGCGGTGTCGGCGGTTCACCAGGCTGCCCGTGACGGACTGCGCGGTCTGAAGTTCCATCCGTCCGCGCAGGGTTTCACGCCCTCCGACCGGGAGTTCCATCCGATCTTCGAAGCCGCCGAGGAGGCCGGTCTGATCGTCCTCTCGCACACCGGGTTCACCGGCCTCGGTGCCGGAACGGCGGGGGGGATGGGAATCCGCCAGCAGTTTTCGCACCCGATGCATATCGACGAAGTCGCCGCGACGTTTCCCCGATTGCAGATCGTCATGGCCCACCCCTCGTGGCCGTGGCAGTCGGAGGCGCTGGCGGTGGCGCAGCACAAGACGAATGTGTGGATCGACCTGTCCGGGTGGTCTCCGAAGTACTTGAGTTCGGAGCTTCTGACTGCGGTGCAGGGGCCGCTGCGCGACCGAACCCTGTTCGGGACCGACTTCCCATTCATCACCCCGGAGAAATGGCTGCGCGACTGGGACGGCCTCGAGATGTCCGAGGATCTAACTCGCCGGGTGCTGTACGACAACGCGGCCAGATTGCTGGGGATCTAGTCCCCGGGTCGCGGGTCGCGAGTGGCGGGTCGTAATGGCGGGAGCGACTTCTAGTGGTCTGTCGCTGAAATGGCGAACCGGTGTAGTGTTGGGGGATGGTTGCTACTGCTGAAGCGTTGCGGATG